>JAKLFN010000356.1 GCA_022711195.1 Bacteroidota bacterium | reverse complement strand
TCTAATTAACCTGTTTAAGGCCTCTCAGCCATATCTTCTGACCGGCAACAGGTTCCGCACCTTCCGGCAGATTATTGTATTCATAAAGCTTTTTGAGCTTCACCCCGTATTTCTGGGAGATAAAATAAAGTGTCTCTCCCTCCCCTGCTGTATGCGTTTCCCGGCCAGGTTCTGCCCTATCTCTTTTTGGCTGCAGATAAAGGATCTGACCAGTAACAAGCGTAAATTCTCCTTCGATCTCATTATACCTGGTTAACTCCCACTTCAGAAGGCCAAACTCCTTTTCTACCGATTCAGGTGTCTCGCCCTCTTTGACAATAATATACTGGATACGGTTATTTTCCATTATCCTGGGAACTCTTGCCTGTACCAGTGTGGTTCCATTTAAATTTCCTCCTCCGGAAACAGTTTCCTCAGACTTTGGTGTAACTGGCGGCTGAGACTTTTCTGTGACCGGATTTACAGGTACATTGTATCCTCTGTCGTAAAGATAGAGGTTGTTTTCCTCTATCTTCCTGATAAGCATATTCGCATAATCAGGATTTGTAGCATAGCCTGCTCGCTTCAATCCGTGAGCCCATCCTTTATAATCTGTCGGTTTAAGTCCGAAGAGTGAACTGTAGCGTGAGCCTGAACGGAGAAAGTCGGAATGATCATAGAACGAATCCTCTGGTCTGTTGTATTTCCTGAAGCACTCATTCCTTCTGTCATCGTTGTGCCTGATAACAGGACCGGTCCAGTCGCTATGGCATTTAATCCCGAAATGATTATTTGCCTCACGTGCAAGCCGGCTTCTTCCAAAGTCGGATTCTATCATTCCCTGTGCAAGAGTGATGCTTGCCGGAACTCCTGTCCTGTTCATTTCACTGACAGCCAGATCGCCGTACCTTTCAATATATGATGCAGCGTCAGCCTCTGCCGACGTTGAGGTATAAACAGGTTTTGACGTGCTGCAGGAATCAAGCAGTAATGGAAACAGGAAGAATATAATAGAATATTTTGTTTTGTACATGAAATGAATTTTGCATAAAAGTATAAAAAAGTGTTCAAAGCACGAGGATGAGCAGGCTCATGTGACATTAGATGCAATAATCCGGAGCTCACTCCAAACTTTTTCTATCTTTGTAATATGTACGGAATAAGAACATTATGAAGAGGTCAGGAAAGATATCCTTTACTTATAAAGAATTAGACAAACCCGAAGAGCTTGAACATGCTGACAGGGAGTTGCTGATGTCAGCAATTAAAGCGGCAGGCAATGCATACTCACCATATTCTGGGTTCATGGTAGGCGCGGCATTGAGGCTCGCAAGCGGGACTGTGGTCACCGGTACAAATGTTGAGAATGCTGCTTTTCCCTCTGGAATATGTGCCGAGAGAAATGCTATTGCCAATGCATCTGCAAATTATCCCGGCGATAAGCCTGAAGCGCTGGCTATTGCCGCCATTTCGGGCAGGAAACAAACACCGGATCCTGTTTCGCCATGCGGCAACTGCAGGCAGGTTATTGCTGAAGAGGAATTAAGGCACACAGGGAACATAAAGATCATTCTCGGTGGAAGCAAAAAAATAAGGATCATTAAGTCGGCAGGAGATCTTCTGCCACTTCAGTTCAACAGCGATAGTCTGAAAGCTACTCCTCGCTGATCACAAGCTGAAATCCGGCTCCATGGATATTTTTTATGTTAAGCCTGGGATCTTCGGAAAGGAATTTTCTCAGCTTGGTAATATATACATCCATGCTCCTTGCGGTGAAATAGTCGTCATTGCCCCAAATCTTCTTTAACGCTGCCTCCCTGCTTATCAATGAATTAGGATTCAGCGCCAGCATTTCCAGCAACTGAGCTTCCTTGGGAGAAAGCTTCTTTTCATCGTCGCCCGAGGCAAGAGTCCTGAGCCTGGCGTTGAAAACAAATTTTCCTATTTCATATATATCGCGTGTTCCGCTCTGGTAATCGCGGCGGGCAAGTATGGCCCGTATCTTGGCAAGAAGTATCTCGGTGTCGAAAGGCTTGGTAATATAATCATCGCCTCCGGCATCATAACCTGTAAGAACATCATCCTTCATCTTTTTAGCTGTCAGGAAGATGATTGGAACCAGGTTGTTTATCTGTCTTATCTCCCGTGCTATTGTAAAACCATCCACGTGAGGAAGCATCACGTCGAGTATGCATATATCGAACATGCTCTTCCGGAAATGGTCGATGGCATACTTGCCGTCATCGACCCACTCAACCGTGAATTCATTGATCTCGAGGTACGACTTAAGTACTGATCCGAAGCTCAGGTCATCCTCAACAAGAAATATTTTTACATCCCTTGGGCTCATTTTAACTTTCCGGATTAAATGGTAAATATAC
>JAKLFN010000355.1 GCA_022711195.1 Bacteroidota bacterium | reverse complement strand
TCACCCGAACCTCTCCAGTTCAGAGGAAGGCACATGCTTCCATACTGATTCGGTTCAAAATCGTGATATATATTTCCATCTGCATCGTACATATGAATAATACCCTGGCTGCCCCAGAAATCTATTGAAACAGTTTCGAGTCCCGGCCGATCGGGTCTGAAGTCAGCGATAGCAGGATTCTGCACATGACCATTGAGAATATTCTTAAGCACCTGCCCGTCAGTGCTAACACGTAAATAACCTGCATTGCTTGCTGCATACATGATCTCCGCCTTGGCTGTACTATCGGAACTGTGCCGGACAACAGCCACACCATCACAATGATCGCCGATCTTTTCGTCGAGGCACCAGAGCTGTCGTCCATCATTGTCGTACAATGAGTAGCCTATTGCAAGCTCGTCGCAGCCGTCATTGTCTGTATCAAACGCAAAGGGATAATGGCCTGTTTTACAGCTGCCTTCCCATATCACTTTAAGATTGTTGTTAAAAACCCAGAAATTATTATATCGGTCTTTGGTAAGGATATTTGAATCCCAGCCTTTTCCTTCTGCATCGAAAAAGAAGAGGCAGTCGCCCAGTATCCTTTTGAATTTATCATTTTCGATCTTCGATTCCGGCAGCGATGCCTTATATTTTGTTTTACCGGTTGCAGCATCGGCGACAATAATCTCGAAATTCATTGTATATATGACTTCGTTTTTTCCATCATTATCGAGGTCATGGATCTGGAATCCTACGTCATTTGTAAGGTGATATTTCTCAGGATCGGGTTTACCGGTCTGCCACAATATATCGCCGTCGAAGGTCATGGCGGTCATACAACTCAGCTCGCTGTGACTGTCGCGGGGGCCATGGTGCTGTATCTGCCCGATCAGGACATCAATATCACTGTCGCCATCAAGGTCGCCAAATCTTAAATTACGTCCAGCTCCGAAACCTTCTGTACTGATCTTTTTCCAGACGACCATCTTTGGATTTGATTCGATGAGCTTAGCCGACTCCATCCGGTATGCCTCATTTTTACTCCTTGTCAGGCTGATCTCCTCATTATTTGAAAGAACTTCAACTGAAAAATAACGGGCTTGTCCATTTGACAAAAGGCCAATTTTTCCAGTTTTATATGTTTCGTCTTCTGCTTTAAGAGTGATCTTATTATCAAGGCTGGCAATGATTGAGCTTCCATCGACCCTGACTATGGCAGTAAGAGTTTTTCCCGGTGTATAGACAAATGGTTCCTGGGCCAGGATGGTCTGTTTCAGAACATTGAACTTGTCAGAATGCCTGAATTCGGATATATAAACAGATGAATCCTTTATACCGAAGAAGTAGAAGCACCTGTCGTTCCTGTACCTGAATGCCACCCCTGTATATTCCTTATCATTTTCGGGTTGGAACCTGACTTTCAGCTCATAATTTCTCCATAAAGAATCACCTGCTATTATCATGGGATGTGTCCACTGCTGATTTTTATTCAGGTATGTCTGGCACAGCATTTTCTCTTCTCCTGATGATTTAACCTGCCAGGCTCTTCCCCAGGCATCTCCAGAGGCAAAACTTGTTACTGCCCAATTTCCTTTTGGTCCGGCTTCAGGCAGATAATGATATTCAGTATGTGCACCGATTGGTGCTGTAAATAAACCTGTATCGAGACCGGAGAAATTATCCGAAAGTAATACCTGATCATACTTTTTCGGGTTACAGGCTGAAAGGACGAATAAAATGAACAAGCCAGGCAGTGCAATTCGTGGCATAACTATCTTTATTTTCCCAGTTCTATGGCAGCAAGAATAAAGGGTGCAACGCCCTTTGTATCATTGTCATATCGTTTTTCATTGATATAATACTCATATGATCCGTCACGATAAGGATTACCGCCGAGGCCGCAGCCGCCGCAGATATTCCTGATCGTAACCATCCCTTTATCATCGACGGTAACGAGTTCTCTGATGAAATCGTCGAATGCATCGAGAGCTATTTCGCGGTATTTTGCATCGAGGTAACCCAGCCTGGCTCCTTTTGCAAAAACATAGATGTACATTGCCGATCCGGATCCTTCGAGGTAGTTTCCTTCCCTCCCACCATGGTTAAGCACCTGGTACCAGATTCCGGATTTGGGATCACGCACCTTGACAAGTGCAGCGCATGTATTCTGCAGGATGGCAATCAGATCATCACGGTCGGGGTGTTCTGCAGGCAGGTAATCGAGGATGTCGGTTATGGCCATTACATACCAGCCCATTGCCCTGCTCCAGGGATATTGCGACTGCCCTGTTTCAGGGTTACACCATCTTTGTGTTTTGCTCTCATCCCATGCATGAAGGAGAAGACCGGTAGCCGGATCGAGTGTTTTTTCATAGATCATCTTTG
>JAKLFN010000354.1 GCA_022711195.1 Bacteroidota bacterium | reverse complement strand
AAGCTTTTATTATCTCTGAGCATTTCAACAGCTTTTAACAGTCCTTCACTGTCATCCGGCTTAAGTATTATCCCGCATTTCTCGTCGCGGATAACATATGCAATTTCAGAATTTTCGGGCACCATGCCTATCACAGGCTTGCCGGCTGCAAGAATGCCATAGATCTTACATGGAACAGCCATTCCTTCCAGTCCTTCCCCGAGGCTCACCAGATGAACGTCGGCTGCATTCACTGACAGATTAAAACGATTCTTTTCAATGAAAGGAAACATGATTACCTCCGGGCGTTCCGGTCTATTGAATTCACTTGTCAGTTCCTCTTTCCTCATACCACCGCCCACGAATACAAAACTGACATTCTCAGGTGTATTATTAACTGCCTTTCCAATAGCGCTCATATCGTTCCACAATCCCATATTACCGGAATACTGGACAATAAACCGTCCGGACGGTCCATATACACCGATGAGATTGTTTTCCTCCTTTGGTACCGGGAATATTGTCTCTTCATCGTGCCAGTGAGGTATATAGACGGTCTTGTCCTTGAGCCTGTTATCGCAAGTAACAATCCAGTCCCGCATATCCCTTCCTATTGCAATAATTCTATCGCTCCTTCTCAGAGACCTGAAGAACAACCTGTTCCAGACCCTGACAAATTGGTTCTTTCCGGAGACCCGGCCCAGCCTTATCAATCCTTCCGGGAAAATGTCAAGGAGAATATAAACGAATTTACGGTTCCTTAACCTGCATATCCATGAAGCTGCTATCCCTGTAAAGGGAGGTGTGGTATGTGTCCATACCGGAGATCTGTCATTAGAAAGCAACAATCTGAAAAAGACACTTATAGTAAATGTCAGGATGTTCAGGAATCTGCCTGCAAGTGAACCTTTATGGAAGTTTGAAGAGGGAAGATAACGGACCAGGATACCATTATATATGGTTCGTCGTGGTTGACGTGAGAGGCTTGTATAGCTTGGATGTCCGGCCCACACTTCCACATCAACACCCTTTCTGACAAGCGATGAACACATGTCAGTAAAGAGGCTTGCTGTCGAGACCTCGTCGGGATAAAAAACCTGCGATATAAGCAATAACTTCTTTTTCACTAAAACCTGTTCATCACTTCGATAACCCTGGACACATCATCTTTGGAATGATATGCTGAAACAGGAAGGCTGAGTGTTGTCCGGTGTATTTCCTCGCTAAGCGGAAAATTACCTGAATCAAGGAATGGAAGGGCTTTTTGTTTATGCGGAGGCACGGGATAATGAACTTCCGTTATGATGTCATTCTTTTTGAGGTATTCCCTCAGTTCGTCACGCCTTTTGTGCCGTACATTGAAAATATGGTAAACATCATAATAGTCAGGATCGGCAACGGGCAGGATGAAATCGCTTTTCAGACCGTTGAGATATAATGAAGCAAGTTCCCTCTTATGGCTGTTAACCTTCTCGAGGTATTTCAGTTTTATGCTGAGGAAAGCTGCCTGCAGTTCATCCAGCCGTGAGTTTACCCCGGGGTAGTCGTTGTAATATTTCTTTTGAGATCCGTAGTTCCTTAGCTTCCTGACTTTTTCATCCAGCACGGGATCATTTGTCACCACGGCTCCCCCATCGCCAAGGCATCCCAGGTTCTTTGTCGGGTAGAAACTGAAACCCGACAGATCACCGAAGCTGCCTGTATTCCTTCCCTTGTAGAGCGCCCCATGAGCCTGTGCACAATCCTCGACCAGGAACAGGTTATGCTTTTTACATATCGCCAATATCGGGTCCATATCACATGGCTTGCCATACAGGTGAACGACCATTATGGCTCTGGTCTTTGAGGTTATGGAATTTTCTATTGCCGAAGGATCGATATTATAAGTTCTGATATCCGGTTCAACAAGCACAGGAGTATGTCCGGCCTGAATTACTGATAGCACAGAAGCGATATATGTATTTGCAGGGACGATCACTTCAGATCCCTTTTCCATGTCGAGTGCGATCAGCGAGAGTGTCAAGGCGTCGAGACCCGAGGCCACTCCGGCACAATACTTTACATTATTATATGCAGCAAACTCCGATTCAAATTGCTTTACTTTCTCTCCAAGTATGAACCAACCTGATCGCAGGACCTCTTCGAAGGCAACCTTGAATTCTTCGGTATAAGGCTGGTTTACCTTACTGAGGTTTTCATATTCAATCTTCATATTTTTCAAATATATAGTCGCTTTCCATGAATTTTTCAGAAGCCAGTACCATCAGGATGGCATTTTTCGAGAAGTCGAACATCTCATGCCAGTCATTTTGTTCCAGTATAAGGCATTTCGATGGTTTGTTGAGGATAAATGTCTCCTTCTTTTTGCCATCGTTATTGAAAATCTTGC
>JAKLFN010000353.1 GCA_022711195.1 Bacteroidota bacterium | reverse complement strand
CCCAACTAATGACATAAACAAGACGGTCTTCTGTACTTATTGCGTAGCAGACCGGCTGAACCTCTGCCGGGCCGCGTCCCTTAGTATATATTCTGTTCAAAAATTTCCCGTCGCTGCCATATCTGAATAGATCCATCTCAAACTCAACAAGGAAGCAGTCATCAGTAATCTCAAAATCATAAACATGTCCGAGGATTGACTGATCAGTTCTTTCAAGGGGTATATATTCAATTCTTGTGGCGATTTCGGACAGATTCATTGAATCGCTTCTGGCTTTGGAGAGATCAAGTTTGATCAGTCTTACAGGATCTCCCTGAGATGAGGAAGTGTCCTTGTTTTTGCATGACAGCAACATAAATGTGCCGAAGGCTATCAGAATGCTCAATATTCTCATATCTCTTTTATGGTCATTTCCGTACATGTATAAAGAATAGCGACAGCTTGTCCAATTACATACTCCCATGAACCGGAATAATGAATATCGTGACGAAATCAGATCAGGTGTCTCCCGAAATATTGAGAGGACTCATTAAATGTACGAAAAAAATAA
The DNA here is from genome assembly GCA_022711195.1 of Bacteroidota bacterium. Next base: position 1,822 of record JAKLFN010000353.1, on the reverse strand, counting down.
AAATGAGGCTCTCAGGATGTTCTTCATCTACGACCTATTCTTCTTTCAGTTTATACTTCACAAGAACAGGATTATCAGTAATCTTCAGAGAGGTATATATCGCGTAGCTGGTTGAATCTAGAAGTCCGGGATTTATGTATTGTTCCTTTCTCGCCGGCTCGACTGATGTCAGTATATCATCTGAGCCTGAATCCCAGTTGAGGATCATGCCAAGCCGAGTGCCATTTTCTGTTGCCGGAGTAGTCTCTGCCACGGGTGAGTCCTCACCTGCAGGGTCATAAAGATTTCTGAAACCCTGTATGAAGTAATTCCGCCCTTTCTTCTTATCAACCAGCACTATGCCATTCCCTTTCCTATAGTAGACCTGCTTTAAAATATATCTCTCATTTTCAAAGTGATTATAAAAACCAAAGGCAATGCTCTCCTTTGCCCACAGTAGTTCCCGGTAATAATCTTTCTGCATATCCAGTGACCAATCATAGTCATTGAAGTTGAAGTTGTGCCTGCCAAAATCAAAAGAGTACCTGTAGTCAATCATTTTGTTCCTGAAAGTATATACCTCATTCATATAGCCAAAATGAACAAGGGTATCTCTGCCAACCAAATAGAATGGTGGTGATATCAGGTAATTTGGTCTTCTTCTTTCAAAATTTTCAGGGACCTCGAAGTAGTCGCGGATAACCTGTTGTTTCTTTCGCGAGTATAGTGTCATTACAGGAGACTGAGATTGATGAAAGAAAAGGATCAGATCTTCATCGACCAACAGGAAATTACTTACCTCAATCGACCTGTAAGTTATCATTCCCATGTAAATCCCATCAATTGAAAAAATCATAATGTTACCGGTTGGACTTAACAGCTCGATATTGCCGGTGCATCTGTTAATGCAGAAATCTGAGATATATCCATACTCCCCCGGCCCTGATCCTTTACTACCGATCCTCCTAACGAAATGTCCGGTTGTATTAAAAACAAACACACCTTCGTAAATATCCTTTACATAATACAAATCATTATATAAGACAACCTTCGTGATATTCTTAATAAGGTTCTCTTCAGTAGTTTCAAGCGGGATCAACTCCACATTCCGGATAAAATCGTCTAACCGTTTTTCCATGGGAGCATCAAGATCAACATAGTATATGTCCGGATCTCTTTCATTACAAGAGTACAGCTGACAAATAAAAAGAAACAACAGGATGTAATTCAACTTTATTTTCATTGTTTTTCTGAACTTAAGAATACCGTAAGGGGATAGATCATTAGGGCCACATCTGTCAGGTTCTTGCCATGAATCAGTATTTCCCTTGCCTCAAAGAAATAATAGGCATCTGCAATAAAAGCGAATTCTGCTATCATTATTAATTCAATCTGACCAAAACGAGGATCGGATTATCTGTATCTTTCAGGTTGTCTGCCAGTCTTTCAAGCTCTTCTTTCTTTTCCGGGTATTTGGGAATTATGTTCCTGAATTTACTTCCTGCAATGCGAGTTTTTAAAGTTACAGGATCAACCAGGCCGACCAGGTATTCTCTTCCATTCTCTTCAAAATAACCCTTTGGCAGAAACTTCGTGCCACCATCCAGATCATTTTCGATACCGCCACTTCCATTGCGTTCCCAATAAGACAAATAAGCATCATGGTTATGCCTGTCAACAAGTACGAATCCATTCTTCCCTCTGTAAAACGAGTACCTTATTGTTATATAAGAGCGCGTCTCAAAAACCTGATCGATTGTCACATAGTCAGATAGCTGGCTCAGAGGGTCTTCTACCCTTGATCTGGGCAATCTGTAATCTCCAGGTTTAATAATAAACTCAG
>JAKLFN010000352.1 GCA_022711195.1 Bacteroidota bacterium | reverse complement strand
CTGCCAGGGAGATTATTCTTAACGGCCTTAAAAGGCTGGAATACAGGGGATACGACTCTGCCGGAATGGCACTGGTAAATGGTGATACAAAAATATTCAAGTGTAAAGGACGTGTCGGAGACCTCGAGGAGATGGTCAACAAATCGGGCTTTGAGGGAACCATAGGTATGGGACACACCCGCTGGGCAACACACGGAGAGCCAAACGAGCTCAACGCTCACCCGCAGGTTTCTTATAAAGGCAATTTCATTGTCGTTCATAACGGGATAATCGAAAATTACTCCACTCTTAAGAAACATCTCGAAGGACGTGGCATAAAGTTTACCAGCCAGACTGATACAGAGGTACTTGCAAACCTGATGGAGCACCTCTACATCGAGGGCGACCTCTCTGCAGAACAGGCAATCACACTGGCCCTGAACCGGGTGGAAGGTGCATACGGCCTTGTAATAATTTGCACAAAGGAACCCGATAAATTATTTGCTGCAAAAAAAGGAAGCCCCCTGGTGATAGGTGTTGGTGAAGGCGAAAACTTTATCGCATCCGATGCAACTCCTATAGTGGAATACACTCAGAGGGTCATCTATCTCAACGACGACGACCTGGCAGTTATAAGGAAGGATGAATTGATCCTGAAAACCCTTAAACCAGGACACATAAAACCGGAAGTTAAGAAGCTCGACCTTAAAATTGGTGAGATCGACAAGGAGGGATATGACCATTTTATGCTGAAGGAGATATTTGAACAGCCCCGTGCTATTCATGATACCTTCCGGGGACGTGTTCTTCCCGACCATTCAGGAATTATGCTTGGAGGCCTTCACAACGTCCTTGAAACAATGTCGCAGGCCGAAAGAATAATAATTGTAGCCTGCGGAACATCGTGGCATGCCGGGCTTCTGGGTGAATACTTCTTCGAAGAATATACGAGGATTCCCGTTGAAGTTGAATATGCATCAGAGTTCAGGTACCGTAACCCGATAATTAAGAAGGGTGACATTGTCATTGCAATAAGCCAGAGCGGAGAAACAGCTGATACCCTGGCAGCCGTGAAGCTTGCAAAGCAGAAAGGAGCCAAGGTAATAGGCATCTGTAATGTGGTCGGAAGCAGCATCCCCCGTGAAACAGACGCAGGAGTCTATACACATGCAGGACCGGAAATCGGGGTAGCCTCCACGAAGGCATTTACAACACAGGTGACCGTACTGGCCATGATGGTCTTTGAGATAGGCCACCTGAAGGGAATAATCTCAGACACATTCTATAAGGAACTGATCACAGAACTTGTAACAATTCCCGAAAAAATTACAAAGGCTCTGTCGGTAAACAAGCTGGCACTGGAACTGTCATCGATGTTCAAGAACCGGCAGAATGCCCTTTACCTTGGAAGAGGTTATCTCTTCCCGGTGGCTCTCGAGGGTGCATTAAAGCTGAAGGAAATATCATATATTCATGCTGAAGGATATCCCGCTGCAGAAATGAAGCATGGACCTATAGCCCTTATAGATGAGAACATGCCGGTGGTAGTCGTTGCCACAAAAGATGATACTTATGAAAAGATAATCAGCAACATCCAGGAAATAAAAGCACGTAAGGGAAAGGTGATAGCCATCGTTACCGAAGGCGACCAGATAATCAGCAAAATGGCAGATTATGTGCTGGAAGTGCCCGAAACAATGCCGGTATTCTCAGGGCTCCTCGCCGTGATACCCCTCCAGCTCCTGTCGTATCATATTGCTGTGCTCCGTGGCTGCAATGTCGATCAGCCCAGGAATCTTGCCAAGTCAGTGACTGTTGAATAAACATCATAGATCATCACAAGATGAAAACAGAAAATAAATTCCGGGCTCTTTCTCCGGTCGAAATATCGAAGCTCGAAGCAGCCGGCTGCTCCTGTGACGACTGGAAAAAGATTAAAGTCTCAGGACAGTTTGATACATCGAGGTACAGGAATGTCACATTCTCGGGTGAAGTAAAAATTGCTGCTTCAACACGATCAGTTACTGATGAATCGGGTGTTACTATAAGGTGCGGCATATATAACGCTCATATACATAATTGTGTTATCGGCGCTAATGTGCTCATCAGCAATATAGGAGATTACATTGCAAACTATATCATTGAAGATGATGTTGTTATAAAGAACTGTGGTCTTATTCACACCGAGGGAAAGAGTTCATTCGGTAACGGAACCGTGGTAGCTGTGCTTAACGAAACGGGCGGAAGAGCTGTAAAAATGTGGGACAGGCTCTCGGCGCATGAAGCCTATATAATTGCGCTCTACAGGCATCGCGACAAGGCAATACATAAGATTGAGAAAATGGTGGATGCCTATTCCGCGAAGGTTGCATCAGACAGAGGCGCTATCGGCGC
>JAKLFN010000351.1 GCA_022711195.1 Bacteroidota bacterium | reverse complement strand
AATTAAACCACCGGCACTTAAATGAGTTGCATATCAAAACATTATCTTAACGAGAATACTGTCCTGGGTGTCTGGAAAATTGAGGAGGATATAGATACTCTTCTCAAGATGACCATTCTCGACAACGACGACAGGAAGCGGTTCAACAGTTTTGCCAGCAACTCACGAAAACTTGAATTCCTGAGTGTCAGAGCGCTGCTGGCCGAATTGCTTGGTAAAGACGCAAGGATAGTTTATAACAAAAACAATAAACCTTTCCTGAGAGACGGATCGCGTTTTATCTCCATAACACATTCGCACAAGCTGACTGCCATACTCACCAGCGTTAACGAAAAAGTAGGTATCGACCTTGAGTTTATGAGCTCTAATATTGGAGCCTTATCGTTTAAATTCCTGAACAGGAAGGAGAAAGTTGTAAAGGAGAGCGAGATAAAAAAATTCCAGCTTTACATTTACTGGTGTGCCAAGGAATCATTATACAAGATATGTGACAAGGAAGGCATAAACTTCAGAAAAGATATTACAATAGAGCCGTTTGAAGTAAAGGATTCCGGAGAGATCCGTGGAAATGTCAGGACCAGGAAGATCAACGAAGTTTTTGATCTCTGGTATACAAAATATGATAATTATGCAATTGTCTGGACGAAAAAGGACTATGGCAACAAACATGTTCCCTCGCAAAAAGAGTATCGGGCTTCTTCTCGATCCTGATAAAACAGGCGACAGATCCCTGAACAGGATCATTGCTGCTGCGGTGAAATGCCGGGCCGACTATATACTTACCGGCGGGAGCCTTACATTTAACAGCATTGATTCACTGATAGATTCTGTAAAGAAGCTCTGCACAATTCCTGTAGTGCTTTTTCCAGGCAACCTTCTGCAACTCAGTCATAAAGCCGACTATATACTCCTGCTTTCCCTTATTTCGGGCAGGAATCCTGAACTGCTGATAGGAAACCATGTCATCGCGGCACCATACCTGAGAGATTTACGCGACAAGGTCATTTCGACGGGATACATTCTTATCAGCGGAGGGACAAGAACTTCGGTTGAGTACATGAGCCAGACAGAGGCAATCCCTTCCGGCAAACCCGATATTGTAGTGGCAACAGCTATGGCCGGTGAGATGCTTGGCCTCAGCATGATATATCTCGAAGCAGGCAGCGGTGCCTCAAACCATGTACCTGCTCAAATAATCGGATCCGTCAGGAAAAACACCTCAACACCACTGGCTGTCGGTGGCGGTATCAGGAACAGTAACGAGGTTGAGGAGATATTCAGGGCAGGCGCCGACCTTATCATCCTCGGTAACGGCTGCGAAGAAGATCCGGATCTCCTGACATCAGCATGCGCGGTAAGGGACCGGCTACGTAAAAAATGACAGCGATTACCTGTAGAGTTCGAACATCGGCTCCCCTGTACAGGCATTAGGATATGGCACCCTGCATAACGACGATAGTGTGGCGGCTATATCGGACATGTTCACCTTCCTGGTGACAGAAGCCCTGCTGACACTCCACCCATACCAGATAAGAGGCACATGCGAATCACATTCATACGGTGAATTGTGATTAGTGACATTCATTCCTTCACGCTCCACCCAGCCCGGATTAAGTGTAATAATTACATCTCCAGAGCGTTGCGGACTGAAATTATTAATTATCCTTTTCATGTTTCCATTTCCGAAATCATCAGCTTCAAAAGCATAATAAGGATAGGCCGCCGCAACACCCGAAAACTGTATAAGGAACCTGGCAACCTTTTTCTGGATATCCTCCAGAGGTATCTTTGCATCTTCAATAAGTGTACGGTTGAGGAAGACCTGCTTCTCTGAATATCCCTTCACCCAATCACCATCACCATAAAGCGCTTTCAGGTAGCTTTTCAGCAGTGAGAGAGCCTGGTCCTGCCTGAAATATCCTGAGGGAATTTTCATTTCACCAAGCAAGGCAGGTACCTCCGATATCCCGTGCGCAGCGGTGAAATAAACAAGTATATTCTTCTTGCCGATATTGTCATTAAGGTACTTCAGAAGATCAGCAATATCCTTGTCGAGCCTCAGAATAGCATCAGCCATCTCCCATGACGATGGACCGAACCTGTGCCCAATATAATCTGTTGCAGTGTAACAGATAGAGATGAAGTCTGTCACTTCGTCCCTGCCCAGCGACTCTTTTCCGATAAGCTTTGTGGCGAAATCGGTGGTATAAGTATTAATAAAAGGCGTTTCAGAAAGAAATGAATAATCACGTGTTTTTCCATCCTTGCTCTTGCTGCTCAGCTTCTTAAGATCGTAGGGAAACCAGGTCTGACTGTTAAAGCCTGCTTCATAGCTGTTCGTATCCGGGGTGCAGTCGTAATAATCGGCAGGTTTTCCCAACGGCGA
>JAKLFN010000350.1 GCA_022711195.1 Bacteroidota bacterium | reverse complement strand
TGGAAATAACTCACGGTATTTCTCGCTTTCAGTGTCTTTGAAGAGACATTTATCCTTATAAATACCGAAACGTATCATATCATTTCTTCTCCAGGCTTCCCAAACAAATTCTCTGGCCCGTTCATCGAGCAGTTCCGTAAGAGTCGGATTGACTGTGAACAGTGGAGCTTTGGCACGGTTACGTATCTGGTTGACAAGTGACATCGGGGTATCTCCCTCGGTTGCGGTAGCACCCTGAAGGATGGCTTCAGCTTTCATCATCAGAATATCGGCATATCTGAATACCGGGAAATCATGATTGTCGCTGCGGCTTACAGGATCCCAGTTTTTATCGGGATAGAACTTGATTGAGCGGGCTCCCATATACTGAGCAAGCCAGTCGTTGCCTGTATCCATTTTCAGAGGATCGCCCCGCAACCACACTTCCCTGGTAAGATTAAGCTGCCAGATTGTATCTCTTGGAGGGCCTGTATAAGTCTCATCAAGCTTAATGTATGTTGTTTTCACTGTTATCGGAGTTCCGTCATTATTAAACTGAGGTCCGATGAGCCAGGTTGTATTTCTGACATCACCCGGCAGATTGAATTTATCATAGAATTCCGGCAGGGTTTTCATGCAATTACTTGGAGATCTGGTACCAAGCTGGTATTTGTCTTTCAGCTCGGGAGTAAGCGAATAACGTGTAAAGGAGTTTCCTGTAATTTTAAAAGCATCATAGACGATGGCAAAAATGAATTCTTTAACCGACGGACCGTTGGTAGGAAGGAACATACTTTTATAATCGGAGTCGAGGCTGAATAATCCTGATTTAATTATAAAATCGCATTGTGCTACAGCTTCATTCCATTTTGCCTGACCGGTATATACTTTTGAATTCAGGTACATTTTGGCAAGCAGTGCATGTCCCATCCATTTTGTTGGTCTGCCATACGTTGAGGCGTCTTTTGCAGTCGGGAGATACGGAAGGATGTCCAGTATTTCACTTTCAATAAAGGCAAATACCTGGGCACGTGTTGAGGTGGGAGTATCATCTCCGAATTTTTCAAGGATCGGTACGTTTCCGAAATTATCAAGCATAAGGAAATAGTAAAAAGCTCTCATCATTCTTATTTCGGCAAACTGTTTGTTTCTCAGTTCTCCTTCAGGTACCGCGTCAAACATTGTCAGGATCTGGTTGCAGGAGCTTATTCCCCTGAATCCGTATTCCCATATCCCCCTGACTATTGAATGATCTTTTGTCCAGGTATGTTTGTGAAGTTCCCTGTAAATTCCTCCGTCGTCCCAGTTACCTCCGCGGGCAGGGATAAGCACCTCATCGGTGGACAATGACTGAAGTCTCCAGTAATCAATTGCATAAGCGCTTGGTAAATTGGAGTAAATAGGACCCTTAGCCGCTTCAAAATGAGATGGCTGGGTAGGGAAGTTCTCTGGTGTGAGTTCTGATTCAACGTCTATATCAAGATCGGTACAGGCGCTCATTATCAATGCTGATAAAAAGATCACCGGAATCAGATTCAGTATATAATATTTCTTCATTTTCATATTTTCTGATTTTAATTCGTTTCGTAACCGGATTTAGAAATTAAGATTTAAACCCAGGATGAATGAACGTGTTTTTGGGTAGAAATTGTTATTGTCAATACCGGGTTCGATCCCTCCCATATTGATTTCAGGATCAACACCCCTGTACCCGGTCAGAACGAAAACGTTATTTCCGGTCACATATATACGGGCACTTTTGATCCTTAATTTTGAAAGGTCAATTGTATAACCAAGTGTGGCATTGTCAAGCCTTGCATATGTCCCGCTTTCAAGGAAACGGTCGGAATAGTAGAAAGAGTTTATATCCCCGACAGGTTCACGGAGGGACCAAAGCGGAATATTGTTACTGGCTGCATAGTTTACATCATTGAGTCCGGCAAGGGTTCCGTTAAGTATCTTATTTCCGGCAACGCCCCTGAAGAAAAAGCTCAGATCAAATTTCCGGTAAGCGAAACTGTTATTCCATCCGAACAGGAACTTAGGCTGGGCTGAACCGCAGATAGCGAAATCATCTACAGTTACAACACGTAGTTTATCGCCATTGGCTGCATAGAAGAGTGAAACACCGCTTTCATCCCTGCCGGCCCACTGCCTCAGGAAGAAAGTACCCAGAGGTTGTCCTTCCATAATGACCTGTGTAGGATTGCCTGACTGCCCTTTACCACCTATTGAAGCTGTTCTGATACCAATTTCCGGAGTTTCAAACTGATCGTTTGAAAGGGATTTCACTTCGTTTTTATTGGATGAAATATTGAAAGATGTTGTCCATTGGAAATTATTTGTCCTTACGGGTGTTGCGTCAATCTGGAATTCTATCCCTTTGTTGCTTATTTCACCGACATTTGC
>JAKLFN010000035.1 GCA_022711195.1 Bacteroidota bacterium | reverse complement strand
AGTATTATCTGTATCCTCACAGCCGTGGCCGGAACAGGGAAGCAATGGTGGCCAGGGGAACACGCCCCGACGGACCCTTTAAACCCATTAATATGACTGAAGATGGGACGAACACTCTTCCCGGAAGTATAATGGGATTCGATCCGTCAGTATATATTGAATATATCACAGACCCGAAAGACCCTGATTATGAGGTTGGCTTCAGGGCGTACGGATTCTGGGGTTTCCAACGGTCTTTTGCAGGTCAGCTCGATCAGAACACCATGTATTCTCTCAGACCCGGAACAGAGGCAATTAACTATTTTATCCCTGCCAGTTCAAGATACGGTGTCATCAGAGATCCGCAGGGAACGCTCTACCCGAATATCTATCCGGATGAGGACCCGGGCTCATTTAATTTTTTCGAGGCCGCTTCTATCAGGAAAATTGGCAATAAATATGTATGGGTTTACAGCGGTTATTCAGGTCCTGATTATGGATTGAGCAGTACCAATTCAGCATTGCGGTATGCTTATGGCGATACTCCGCTGGGTCCATGGAAAAGCGGCGGTGTTCTTGTCGACTCACGTGCGGTGGACCTGAACGAGGACGGGACCACACTAAAAACAAATTATTCAGGACATAATACGCATGGCAGTATCGAGCTTATAAATGACCAGTGGTATGTATTCTATCACAGGGCGCCAAGAGGATATGGGTATGCACGTCAGCCCATGGTGGCCCCTGTCACAGTTAAATGGGATGAAAAACCGGTGGCAGAAGGAGGAAAAGTAACTATCAGAGGATATAATCCATATGCAGAAGAGAAGATATGGACAGCAAAAGACAGCCAGGGAAGAGAATATACCGGAGCCGAAGTTACTTCGGAGGGCTTCCACATATACGGTCTCGATCCTTATCAGTATTATTCTGCCGGGTACGCGTGCTATCTTTCCAATCCCGGCAGCCAACAGGATTCGTGGGATATATGGGATAATAACATGCCCCTTACTAACGTTGAAAACGGGAACATAATTGGTTATAAATATTTTAGTTTTGGCGGGCTTGACAAAGACATGAAGGGATTGAAAGCATTCAAAGGGACTAAGCCTGGAAATAAAACTGCGTTCAACCTGTTTCTTACACCAAAGACAGCCAATGCATTTAAAATTAACGTCTGGCTGGACGGACCCTGGGATAATGAAACATGGAATGGTAAAAAAATCGGGGAAATAAATGTGCCTGCAAATTCTTCACAGGAAATAACCAGATTCACGATAGACGTTTCGGCATTTGTTGACAAGCTGGACAAAAAGCATGCTGTTTTCCTTGTAGCCGAAGGTCCCGGTCCGGGTGCTCTCTTCGATTTAACAGGGCTGGGTTTCAGCTCGAAAAGAAACAAAATCGTTCGTCCGGTTGCTCCTTCAGTAAATATCAGTGTCAACGGTGTGGAAATAGATCTGCCGGCTACCCCGGTCAGGTCCACAAATACAAACGGCATTGTCGGTCCTGATCTTTATGAAACTACATATAAACTTCCCTCCGGCATATCCGGAATTCCTGCCGTGTCGGCCTCTGCCAGTGATCCGAAAGTAAAAGTATCTGTGCTGCAGGCGGAAATGAAATCAGGTACAGCCGTTGTGCGATTTGATTATATGGGCGTAGTCAAAACATACAAAATCGTGTTTACCACGGAATAAATATTTGCCATTTTAAGGTGAATATTCTATGTCCTCAGCCCCTGGTGACAACAGTGATCCGTATTTATTTTGAGGTTTGTGCCGACATGCTCCTTATGTCCTTTACATAAATCACATTTCGCTCATATCCGTTTTGTGAAACGTAGATCATGGTTTCCGCAACCTGCCTCACCGTACTGATAATATTTGGGAACAAAAGTTTTATTGCCGGGACAAGCCATAATATATAGTTGTAATATTTCAGTACCCTCGTTTGCCTTGGGTTGGGGATCAGGAATCCTATCCTGAACCCAAAAGCCTTCTTAAAAGGCAGCCTCATCAGGTCGTTTTCGGTCTTGCCCTTTATCCTGGCCCAGGCCAGGCTGCCCTTCTCGGTACTGTCGGTTCCACCGCCGCTTACATAAACAAACGACATCTGCGGATTTGGATTACAGGCCTTCGCGAAATTCATAGTGGTATCGTATGTAATACGCCTGTATTCTTCTTCCTTCATGCCCACACTGCTTACTCCTGCACAGAAAAAGCAGGCATCGTAACCCTTTAGCTTTTCATCGTTTTCGTTCAGCAAAAGAAAATCGGGGACAAGATATTCACTGAGTTTTGGATGGGTAATGCCGGTAGGTTTGCGGCTTACACTAAGCACTTCCGTTATTTGGGGATGGTCAAGACATTCGAGAAGAATACCCTCGCCCACCATTCCTGTTGTACCTGTGATAATGATTTTCATATAATGTGTTTTTAATGACGGCAAATGTACAAATTACCGTTTAAAACGGTTTCTCAAATAAAATGCCCGTTTACTCCAGGTAATCCTGAACAGGGAAACTAAGTGCAGGGAAATCCATTGCAATGCTTCATTCCTTAAGGGGAACTGCTTTTTTTGGAAGGAAAGACAGGTAAACATACCTTTACAGTATATTTAAAAAATTCGCCATGGTAGCACGGACAATTGTTGAAAATATCAAAACTTATGTTGTGATCGCATTCGGCCTGTTGCTGTTATCAATAGCCTGGACTGCCTTTCTGCTGCCTCACCAGATTGCGGGTAGCGGCGTTACCGGCATCGGCGCCATAGTCTTTTATGCCACAGGCATCCCCATGGGCTACACCTACTTCGCCATTAACCTTGTGCTGATGGTTGTGGCTTTGAAGATCCTGGGAGCCGGATTCGGCATAAAAACAATTTACGGAATAGTACTCTCGGCAGTTCTGCTAACTGTATTACAACCTCTTATCCCCACAGCAGTTGTACAGGATAAATTCATGTCGGCAATAATAGGAGGAATATTATGCGGGGCCGGACTAGGTGTCGTCTTTACCCAGGGTGGAAGCACCGGAGGAACAGATATAATTGCCCTGGTGATAAATAAATACCGGAATATAAGCCCGGGAAGAATTATTCTGCTCTGCGACGTGGTCATTATCTGTTCCTCTTTTGTTGTTCTCACGCATCTCGAATCGGCACAGCGTGTGGAGACAATGGTTTATGGTTTTGTAACAATGGCTATTCAGGCATATACACTCGATGCGATCCTTTCAGGAAACAAACAATCTGTTCAGATATTTATTTTCTCAAGGCATTTTGATACGGTTGCCGATCAGATAACAACAAAAATGCGCAGGGGTGTTACCGTCCTGGATGCAACAGGCTGGTATTCAAAGGAAAACCAGAAGGTCATTATCACAACTGTACGTAAGAATGAGGCCTCGGATGTTTACAGGATCATAAAGAGTATTGATGAAACCGCATTCATCACAGTTGCCAATGTAATGGGTGTCTATGGTAAAGGATTTGAAGAGCTGAAAAGATGATTATTGAGCGATGGCGGCCGTCCTCCTTATAATTACTCCCTTTTAAAGCTCTTTTTTTCGGGGGACTTGCCGGGAGGATTGTCAAGAATATAGCCGATATCGGCTATGTACATCTGACGACCACCGCTTTCTGATGAATCCCAGCATAACAACCTGCCGTTGCGACTGGGCCTGACATGAATATCAACCCTGTAGTAATTCCCGGGCGCCGTGTTTTTCTGCCTGGCGACAGGAATATAAGTAGATGTGGGTATATGATAAAGAAATATAAACTGGTAATTTTTTGCAATACCCCTCGGATAATTGTCGCCAACAATCCAGTCACTACCGATATAGGTCGGATCAGGATTCAAGCTATTCATGGCTCCTGTCGGATCGCCGGGTAACTGGTACTTGGTTCCGCTACCGTCGTCTTTAACTGTAAACCAGCCTTTTCCCTCAATCAGTGTAGTATCATCGAGCCATCCATAATGACTCGGGCTCGGGTCACAATAAATGAAACGCAGATTGTTACCATCAGCATCCATCGTATAGCCTCCGGGATCCATGTTATTCTTTTCAACTTTCCAGTAACTGATAAGACGTGATCCGGTTTTGTTCCAGTCGGCACGGAAAAGATACAGATTGCCCCATTCAGGTTTCCATCCACCGGGAGCAATGATCCGGGCCATCTCTTCAAAATTCTTAATCAGCTTTGATTCTCCTGTTTCCATATCCATGATCGCCAGTCCCGTTTCTGCCGGAGTATCTTCTTCCCTGAAGGGATCAGTGATGCCGACATAATTACAGCCTCCCCAGAACATCCTGCTGAAATCCTGTGATGTGGCCAGCTTACCGTCAGGGGAAACATGATAAACAGGGCGGGGAAGGAAACGCATTTTACCTGTTTTGAAATTATAGATCCTGGTTATAAAATGAGTATTATCATCACTCCTGTCATTCCAGACAATTTCATCGGAGTTGGGACGCCACTGCAGCCGACATCCCTGTTGCCAATTCCAGGCCGTAGTTGTGCCGATCCTGGTCCACCGGTTTTTCTTCTTAAGGTCAAAATATCCGATATCAGCAATATCCTCTTTCGTAACATCACGATCTTTAAAATAGACCCGCATGGCGAGAACAAAACGGTCTGATTTATCAAACTGTTCTACCCCGAAAAACCAGAAACCTGTATAACCAGGAGTAACTGATATCATTTTAAAATCAGCATATTTTGAGTTTTCGGCTGCCATCAGATCGTCAATACTTGAATAGGTTGAATAGGACTGGCATAGCCCGTAACGGGGAATAACACAATATAATAAGGTAATGATAATAACTATCCTTAGCGGCGTCATCATCTCTTCTGTTTTTACGGGCATTAAATTATAAAAATTGTCATTTGATATGACCTGCGCATTTTAAACGTCTGCAGCCGTCATGGAAAATAGTCTAACTTATAATTTTTTATATAATTTCGGGATTATCATAATTGAATATTTTATGAAAAAATATGTGATTCTGTTCATCCTGCTGATTCTTGTCTTTCCTGTAAGAGGACAAATCGTAATCAGCCGTGATCCTGAAATAGCCGCAATGGTCGCGGAGATCTCTGCTGAAAAAATTGAACAGCATGTCAGAACCCTTGCAGGCTTTCATACCCGTCACAACCTGAGCACCCAAGCCGATCCTTCAGTGGGAATCGGTGCCGCCTGGAACTGGATAAAGGCTGAAATGGAAAAGAATATACCTGCGTCCGAAGGCAGGCTCGAGGTTAAATTCGAGGAGTATACCGTCGGCGGAAAAGGACAGAGAATAGCCAGGCCGGTGATCCTCAAAAATGTTGTTGCCACACTAAGGGGTACAGACAGCTCAAACGACAGGAAGATCATTATCAGTGCACACCTCGATTCAAGAGTTCAGCTCGACAATGATTCGACAAGCTATGCCCCCGGGGCCGATGATGACGCATCTGGTATAGCTGCTATCCTTGAACTGGTAAAGATTATGTCGTCGCGCAAATTCCCGGCCACTATTGTGTTCATGGCATTGTCGGGCGAAGAACACGGCCTATATGGTGCCCGTCATATGGCAGACCTGGCAAAGAAGGAAAACTGGAATATCATTGCTATGCTTAACAACGACATGATAGGGAACAGCACCTCAAGCGAAACAATGCTTAACGATAACATGCGGGTGAGAGTCTTCAGCGAGGGTGTGCCTGCTTTTGAGACAGAAAGAATGGCTGCCCTTAGAAAGTACACCTCGGGAGAAAATGATGGAAAAGCCCGGCAGCTTGCACGGTATATAAAGGAGGTTGGGGAAAGATATGTCGATCAGCTTTCTGTAACACTGGTTTTCCGAAACGACAGGTTCGGAAGAGGGGGCGACCATTCTCCTTTCTGTGAACAGGGATTCACCGCTATAAGGATTTGTGAATTCAACGAAAACTATGACAGGACACATAAAATACCTGCCGTTGTAAATGGCAAACAGGAGGGAGACCTTCCTGAATATGTCGATTATGAATATGTAAGGAAGATTGCCGGCATGAACCTTTCTGTTATGGCAAATCTGGCACTCGCTCCCGGGGAACCGGTGAATTGCGGTATAGTCACGGCGGGGCTGACAAACACGACAACACTGCGCTGGGAGGCTCCTGCCGGTGGAATAAAGCCTGCGGGCTATTATATCCTTATGAGAGAGACCTGGCAGCCACTCTGGGAGAAGAAAATTTTCGTAAATGGGACAGAATTGACACTCCCATACTCAAAAGACAATTATTTCTTCGGTGTCCAGTCGGTAAGCGACACAGGTCACGAAAGCCTTATCGTATTCCCAGGTCAGGCAAGAATAAAGTAATATGTTTTACAACTAGGTATCCCGAAATAAAATTTCTCTGATGAAGATTAGGATAGTATTTCAGAACTTAGGTTCAGAAAAAATGTTGAAACAATCCATTCGAGAAATGCTTTAATCAGAACAGGAGTATTGATATATTTTCAGAATGAATGAACGGCTCTTACTTTATAATTTTCAGATTTATTTGCTGTACCAAATGAAACATCAAATGATAACCAACCTGCCATAACCACATCAGCGTCATATTCTGTAGAACTCCAGAAAACTCCATTGCTAAAGCCGCCTATAATAGTGCTGTTTTGCAGAATACCGGCAAGTTCAATATAACTTGGAAGATACCAGTCTGAATAACCTCCGAAAGAATAATCTTTGCACAGGTTTGCAGCATAGCTTCCGGAGCCAATCGATTCTCCGTTTGCACCTGTTAAAATATTTGAGCCGTTGTTCCACTGAATACCACTGCTGAGGTCATTTAGCGAGACCACCAACCCATGAGTTTCACCATTAACATAACCGGGATCACGAGGATGTAAAATATAAGCTACTTTGCCTCCCTGATAATTTTGCCCTATTTCAAGGGGGAGGGATTGTGTTGTAAACGAACAATTCCCTCCAAAGGTTGTACCTGCTGCGTTTTTTGATACAATTCTGCAATTGTATGTCGTGTTTGGTTCCAGGTCAACACAAGTATTATCCATGTTAGGAATAATAAAGCTTATGCTGATATTGTTGTCCCCATTATAAGTTTGACTTTCTCCTCCGTCATGTGCGCAACCCATTTCGTAGTCTGTTGTCTTTCCTATCTGAAAAAAAACCTCTGTAGTAAGTCCGTTGGGATTAATAGTTCCAATGAGAGTTGCAGAAAAAGGATCAATATTTTCAAGTCTTTCCGTCTTAGTGTACGGAGGTTTCAATACAGCAATAGCAGGATTTATCCATTCAGGGATACTTGAGGCTCCGACTGTTAATATCTGACCAGGGGTACCATGTGGAATCAGAACCCAGTTTGTCCCATCCCAATATAACATATCACCTGTAGAAATCCCGGAAGCAAAATTCCCTGAGGTCTTTGAATATAGGGCATAAGGAACGCTTAAAATCTTGCTTGTACCTGTAATAGTGTATGCTGTTAACGGGGCTTCAATAGCAGTTTCGGTTTTAATAAAATAGGGTCCTGCCGACCAGTCAATATCTGATATAATACCCAATACAGGAGAACCATCTCCAATTTCAATACTTATAAGGCCGTTTGAGTTAGTGGTTGTTAATTGAGTTTCAATATAAACTGCCGTACCGCTCTCAGAACCCTGCAAAATACTTATTCTCAATCCCAACTCCTGATTCGCCACCAATTGATTACTGCTGTTCCTGACAACTGCCTGGTAACTCATGTTTTCAGGTACCTGTGAAAATGCGTCTGCAGTTAACAGTATTGTAACTAAAAGTAAAAAAAACTTTTTCATCTATCTTAGTGTTTTATAATTTTAAAAGATTTGATTTCCTTGTCACCCTGAATTACTTTGAGGAAATATGATGCCGGCACAAAACCTTGCAGATTAATACTTGTTTCTTCAACTTCCGTTTTCTTATCGAGTAAAAGATTGCCGCGGATATCATAAAGCTGAAATCTGAGATTCAGAACATTGAAATTTCCTGTTTTCAGTTTTATGATATCTGTTGCAGGATTAGGGTATATGGAAAATTCAAGTGATATCCCTTCGGCATTTTCAACGGCTGTAACAACTGAAATTTCAAGGGGTTGCTGTATCCCTTGAATCTCAGAACCGTTCGATCCTGTTTTACTGTTATAAAAAACCTGTCCGACAGAATATGTTACTGTTGCGCCTCCTCCGGAAGCATTTCCTCCCGACGCAGGTATCCCAGTCTGTCCGTACATCCTTGCCCCAAATCCGAGGAGACAAATTGTAACAATCATTTTTGCCAAATCATTCATTTTCAATAATACAGTTATTAATGTTCTATTCTATTGATAAAAGTTACTCTAAAAATACTATTTTGTTTAACCTAAACCAAATTTGAATATACCTAATTCATCCCGGTGTTGGTGTGGTTATGGTTTTATTTATAAAAGCTCTGCCTTATTCTCGTCCATGTGTTCAATATTTCAGAGGAACAATTTTATAATTTGTACTTCGGCCGTCCGGGGTACTTTTCAGGAGATCTGCTCCGCCTGCAATAATATCCGGAACAGAGAGGAATTATTTGCTTTTCAGACAAATATACCGTATATTGCAGGCCTGAAAGAAACAAATAAACATGAAACCTGTTAACAGCAGAAAACAATACGATTTGAAAATGTACAAACAATAAGTTTGTTAATTATAAAGAACACCGGAAGGGGGGCTTTATAGTCCCCCTTTTCGTTTTAAAACGTCTGACATGAGAATAATTGCTGGTATAATATCATTTTTAGCTGTAGTGATCATCGGAATAATAATTCTGCTGATAAGCAGCTTCAATAAAAGGAATAAAAAGGACATATAAACATTTCTAATAATTCAGGATTATGAACAAGATTATTTTAAGCAGGCTGGACTTCTCCAGGATCCATAAAAGCATTCATGATGCCAAAAGGATGAATACTTTAGGTGCTGCTGAAGCTGAACTCCTTCTGAAAGAGCTGGATTCCGCAGAAATCGTTGAACCCAGTGAAATCCCTCACGACGTGGTAACAATGAATTCAATTGTAAAAATCAGCTTTTTAAACTCTGATAAAACAGTGCATTTTCAGATTGTGTACCCCGGCGAGGCGAATATCAGGGAAAATAAAATTTCTATCTTTTCTCCGGTTGCAACAGCGCTGATAGGTTATAAGGTATCCAATGAAATAGAATGGATGGTACCCTCAGGCCTGACAAAAATACGTATCGAAGAAATTATATATCAACCGGAAGCTGCCGGTGACTATGACCTGTAACCAATAAATAATTCACTTATGGACAACAATACAATCTTTGAATTCCTGAAAGGCATAGAGCTTTTCAACAACCTGAACAGCAGCGAACTGAAGGATGTGGTGAAAAATGTAACCATTAAAAAATGTAAAAATGGAGATATGCTGTTCCATGAAAATGAACCCAGGGAAAATATTTTCATCATATATGAGGGCGAAGTGGAGCTTTATAAACATAACTCATACGGCAAAGAGACCAGGCTCGCACTGTTTGGCCAGGGTGATTTTCTCGGTGAGGGAATACTCGATTATAATTCTCCTCATTCGACATCTGCCAGAGTATCCGGCAAAGCGGTCCTGTTCGTTTTCAACAGGGAATTTTTCAGTCATAATGCTGAACTCACACTGAAAATACTCTCGAATATTACCCGTGTCATTTCCAGGAGAATGCGAAATGCAAATAACCACATGCTGAACCTCTCCGCACAGTACGATTCAGGAAGGACAAGACCCGAACATGATCTCCTGGGCGACAGGGAGGTCCCTTACGAAGCATATTATGGTATTCAGACCCTCAGGGCAGCTGAGAATTTTAATATCTCAGGAGTAACACTGAACTTCTTCCCTTCAATAATAGAGGCCTTAGCTATGGTAAAGGAGGCAGCTGCCGAAGCCAATTTTGAACTGGGCATGATGGAAAAGAACATACGAGACGCCATTGTATCGGCATGCCGCGAAATACAGAACGGGAAATACCAGAACCAGTTTGTGGTTGATATGATCCAGGGAGGGGCCGGAACATCAACAAATATGAACGCCAACGAAGTAATAGCAAACAGAGCGCTCGAAATACTTGGCCATGAAAAAGGCAATTATACATATTGCCATCCTAATAATCATGTCAATATGGCCCAGTCGACAAATGACGCATACCCCACAGCCGTTAAAATAGCTCTCTTCAATTCAAATAAAAGGATAGTGGCGGTACTTAGCACTCTCATCGATTCTTTCAGAAAGAAAGGCGAAGAGTTTTCAGGGATAATTAAGATGGGAAGGACACAGCTTCAGGATGCTGTTCCCATGACCCTGGGTCAGGAAATGGAAGCTTATGCTGTTACTCTTTCAGAAGAGGTTGAGAGGCTGAATCAGAATGCCGCGCTGTTCCTCGAGGTTAATATGGGCGCCACCGCTATAGGCACGGGAATAAATTCAGAACCGGGTTATGCTGAAAAAGTGATCAGGCACCTGAGGAATATCACAGGACTTGATATTACTCTTGCTTCGAACCTGGTCGAAGCAACACAGGATACAGGATCGTTTGTGATGTACTCCTCAGCAGTAAAAAGGCTTGCTGTCAAGCTGTCTAAGATATGTAACGATCTGCGCCTGCTCTCCTCAGGCCCCAGAACAGGAATTAATGAAATCAACCTTCCTCCCATGCAGCCCGGATCGTCAATCATGCCCGGAAAAGTAAATCCGGTCATACCGGAGGTTGTTAACCAGATAGCTTTCAAGGTCATAGGAAATGACCTGACCGTTACCATGGCTTCAGAAGGCGGACAGCTCGAGCTGAATGTTTTTGAACCCGTAATCGTACAAAGCATTTTTGAATCTGTTGAAATGCTCATTAACGGAATGAATACCCTTAAATTCCGCTGTATAGATGGAATTACTGCAAACGAAGAGCGCTGCAGATCGCTGGTGATTAACAGTATAGGACTTATAACTGCCCTTGTTCCTTGGATCGGCTATGACCTGGCAAGCAAAATCGCTAAAGAAGCAATCGAAAAAAATGAAAGTATTTATACACTAGTGCTGGGAAATGGCATCCTGACAAAGGAAAAACTCGACCAGATACTGCTGCCTGAAAACATGATAAAGCCTGTGAAAATAACTTCAGAATGAAATTATTGATCTTTGCCTCCCAGGTTAATTTTCATGGATATTCCCGCAAAACGTACATTCAGGTCAAGGGATGTAAGCCCGCTCAGGGGAAGTTGAACGAAAGGCTCAATAAGAAGTGTTGTGCCCTTTCCGAAGGGAATGGAATAGCCTGCAGAAAAATTGGCAAGACCAAAATAATCCGTGCGGCTGAAAGGAGAGTAGCTGTTTTCGACACTAACTGTTGAATATCTTTTCTCGGTGTAGCTCATTCCTGTAAATTCATTGTACAACTCCCTGGTATTCTCATTTACTGCGTCGCCTGTGAAATGCTGACCAAGATATATCATTGTTGAAGCACCGGCCGACAGGAAAACCGACTTACTCTTCCTCTCGAATACTTTGAAAACTATGTTCAGAGGCACCTCCATTGTCACTGTGCTGAGCTGACCGTCAAACGACTCAGGAGTTCCGTTGATCCCGTCAGCATAATATAACGAGGAGGCTACTGCCGGGCTGCTCTGAGTGTTGCTGAACCCGAGTGAGTTCATGGCCAGGGCCAGGCCTGGCCTGAAAGAGATCCTTCGTGATATTTTCTGATCGAGATAAAAACCGACAGATACTCCCGGAGAAGCGCTTCCTGCATCATTAACATGTGACATTAACCCTGACAATCCTGCCATAAAGGTTGTTGTCAGTGACCGTTTCCCCTTCTCTCCGGATATGTTCTGCAGAGGCTCTTCACCAGGTTGCTCCTGAACAATATTCACTTCTGCCATGCTTGCTGAATCATTTTCCGCAGGTAAAATGTTTTCAGCCATAACCGGAAGGCGGACAGGTTCCAGGCTAACAGCAGTCATTTCCATACTCATGGGTTCATTCAATGCCTCTGTTTCCTTTACAACAGCCGTATCTGCTATTTTTGTCCGGGCAGATGACTTTTTCTCCCCTTGCGGTAAAGTTTTTCCTTCCGTTACACCAGGAGCAGACGCTGTTGAAAGATTAGTTCCGGATGGGCTTTTTTCTTCAGCAGGAGAAGATACTTTTTCGGTGAGAACCTGTTCTCTGTCGTTCCAGTGATCAACAGTCACATAAGTTATCAGGCCTCCTACGCCGATTAAAAGAGCTATTGCCGCTGCCCTGGCCCAAATGGGAAAAATGAGAAAAATTGCTTTCCTCTTACCGTTCTTGGCCTCCACAAATGAATTCCAGCCTTCGCCGGCAAGATGATCGGCGTTGTAGTCACTGAAAACCTGTTTGATGTTTTCCTTTAATATGTCGTCAAATTGCTTCATTGGCAGCTTTGGCAGGAGTAAAATTCTTTATATATAGTTCTCTAAGAATCTTCCTGGCCCTTGAAAGATTTGAACGCGAACCCGATTCTGTAATGCCGAGCATTTGTGCAATTTCGTCATGTGAATAACCTTCAATTTCAAAGAGGTTAAATGTGATCCTGTAATTCTCAGGGAGCTGCCCCAACAAAGAAATAATGTCAGCAGCAGATAGTTGTGATACTATCTCGGGTTCGATCATTTCTGTTGCACCGATATCGGCCAGCGGTATATTTGAGGCATGCTTAACATTCCTGCGGTACCTGTCGATGGAAGAATTGACAACTATCTTTCCGTACCACGATTTGAAAGACCTGGTGGTGTCAAACTCTGATATTTTTTCCAGTACTTTCATGAAACTGTCATTCACTGTCTCCATCGCATCGCCCTCGTCGCAGGTGTATCTGACAGCCAGCGACATGGCAAAAGAAAAATATC
>JAKLFN010000349.1 GCA_022711195.1 Bacteroidota bacterium | reverse complement strand
TTGATACGCATGAGGAGACGTGGAAAGGCAGATATGAAAGAAGCGACGGAAAGATACTCAGTGCCCTTGTCCCCTTTGAAGTCTCACTTGTCTCACCTGAATCAGTATTTATCAGGTTTTATTTTCAGAAGTCGCCTGGTTACCTGTGGATTTTTTCATCAGTAGCCGCCCTGTTAATCTCATTGTTCATTATGATGCGAAGAAAAATGGACCTGAAGAGCAATTTGATTGATCTGGCCATTGTTGCAATAACCGGACTTTATGGTTTGATAATTATTTTTATCTTCCCGAATAAATTCAGATAGAAGCTATCTGGCCGAATTTTGATACTGCAATGAAACATTTCCTTCTGACCGCAGTTTTTGGATCGCTGACACTGATCGGCATTTCACAGAACAGGTACAGCCTCGAGGGCCGTATCCTGAATTCAGCCGACAGCACAGCCGTTGAAATGGCAGCCATCCAGATTAAGGGCATTAACCTGTGGGCAGTAAGCGACGAGAAAGGAAATTATGTAATCAATAATATTCCTGCAGGCGAACATGTATTGCAGCTCTCTTCACTAGGCTATGAGCCAAGAGAAGTAGAAGTTGTACTATCCCAGGGAAAAAAGAATTTTGATATATTTCTCAACCAGCTCACACTTGCTATTGATGAGGTGGTTGTTGTTGCCAGGGAAGGAAAACGCCTGGGAACAAGTTCTCTCATGGAACAGACAGCTCTTCAGCATGTTCAGCCTACAGATCTCTCCGATGTCATGCAGCTTCTTCCCGGCCAGGTAACAATAAATCCTGATCTGTCGGGACCTAAGAAGCTTTTGATAAGGGAAATAAACGGCACTTACGATAATATGGCCGGACTGGGGACGCTTCTCGTGATTGACGGTGCACCAGTCTCAAACGATGCAAATCTTCAGTATACCGGCAGAACGGGTACAGCAAGCTTCTCAACAACTGTCGGTACTGGAACCGATACACGCCAGGTGTCGGTAGATAATATTGAATCCATTGAAGTGATCAGGGGCATTGCAAGCGTGGAGAATGGCGATTTGCTTAGCGGAGCAGTAAAAGTAAACCTGAAAAAAGGAGAGACACCACTGACGCTAAAAGTAAAAATCGATCCGGGAATAAAACAATTTTATGCAGGGAAGGGCATTCTTCTTCCCCGCGATATCGGATCGCTCAATGCCGACTTCGATTTTACACAGTCGCTCGACGATATCAGGGAGAAGTATAAGACATACAGCAGGATTAATGCAGGTCTTTCATATTCCGGGGCATTTATGAAAGATACTAAACCATTAAGCCTGAATGTCTCGCTGCGTGGTTCACAATCAATCGACCTGTACCAGGATGACCCTGACATGCTTAATTTTGAGAAATATGAATCGAGGGATCAGAGCCTTAATATTATTGCTTCAGGGAAATGGGCGCTTAACCTTCCATTTATTTCAAACCTGAATTTCAATATATCCGGAAATCTGCAGCACCAGAAAGGACACGAGATCGATCTCGAGAGCCTTAACGGTCCCATGCCACAGCCCCTGTCGAGAGTCTCCGGCGAATTTGTAACAGACTATCTGCCCAGCCTTTATACCAGCGACCTTAGAGTGGACGGGAAGCCCTATTATCTGAACAGCAAGCTTACAGCAACGAAGACTTTTTATATCGGCAAAGCCCTGAACAATATAATGATAGGAACAGATTACCGTTTTTATGGCAACAATGGAGAGGGAAGGATATATGACTCTTCGCGGCCGCCGAATCCTACCAGCAGCAGCGATGCCCGTCCAAGATCATATAAAGATATTCCTTCGATGAATGAACTGGCTATCTATGCCGAAGAAAACCTGTCACTTCCTGTGGGATCAACTAAGTTCGACATACAGGCAGGGGTGAGGTTTACTAATATACAGCCGCAGGGAGTTTTTACATCAAAGGTGAACACCAGGGTACTTGACCCGAGGATAAATGTAAGGTATACACTTATCGATAATAAGGATAGTAAGAAACTGGCATCCCTGGCTCTCAGGGCAGGATGGGGAGTTTTTACCAAGGCTCCCACACTTCTTCATTATTACCCCGACAAAGCTTTCTTCGACAGAGTTGACTTCAATTACTACGATCCCCCGAACTCATTGCTTGTTCAGACAACAAAAGTATATGACGATACAAGGAATTATTCACTGAAACCTGCCACTAACAGCAAATTTGACGGAGGCATCGACTTTGAAACTATGGGTATCGACGTAAGCCTCACTGCATTTTATGAGAAGATGGTAAAAGGTTTCTCCTATGAACGTGAATATGATACATATATATATAATGTATATCAGCCTCTTACTGCAGGAAGCCTTTTCCCTTACTACATGCCAGGCAGCGGGGTATTTTATAACGATCCTGTTTC
>JAKLFN010000348.1 GCA_022711195.1 Bacteroidota bacterium | reverse complement strand
TCACTCCACCAGGGAGATTGACATACAGAAAAGAAGCTGGATGTTAGTGTGTTTATGACCGAACCCCTCGTCAGCATTATTATCCCAGCATACAATTCCGGGAAGTATATCTGTGGTTAACAGGGAGAACCTTGTTCCAACTGACGGAACTAACCTTGCCTCTTCACTGAATCTGATTCCAGGGGTAACAATGCAGACAGGAACATACCTGACGAACAGGATAGTTATAAGGGGAATGGGTAGCAGAACACCGTATAATTCCAACAGGATACGATCTTATTTGAATGAAATACCTCTTACTTCCTCTGACGGAGTTTCAACACCTGAGGAAATTGACCTGATGGGTATTGAGAAAATCGAACTAATCAAGGGACCATCCTCATCCCTTTATGGCTCTGGTCTTGGGGGAAGCATAAACATGTATACCCTGGAGTCTGACAGCAGCGGTGGATCGGCTGGAATTCAGTATGGGAGCTTTAATACGATTAAGGCTTCATTATCAGGAAGCTACAAGGGCAAGCAGGCAGGGTTGCGGCTTAATGTAAGCCATCTTACATCCGACGGATACAGGGAAAATAACGAATACGATAAAACAACGGCGCTTGCAGTGGCACGGTGGTCAGGCAAGGGTTGGTCAGCCAGCTCAACCCTGCTTTTTATTGATGTCTCAGGAGGAATCCCCAGTTCTCTCGGTAAAACATTGTATGAACAGGCGCCATGGCAGGCAGCAGCAACCTGGAAGGCGGTAAATGCATACAAGGACTACAGTAAAGGTTTGATGTCCATTTCCCTTACAGGAAGGATAAAGCCTGGCCTTACCGGCAATGTTGCCGTATTCGGAAGGATCAATGACAGCTTTGAACGCCGCCCCTTCAATGACCTTGATGATAAGTCGTTAAGCGGTGGATTAAGAGGAAAATTAAACTACCGTTCAGGAAAAACAGAAGTTACGACCGGGATGGAAATGCTGTCAGAACAGTATGAGTGGAAACTTTTGACCAATAATCTGCTTACGGGAGAAAACAGGGAAAAGCGAAACCATTTCAACATTTTCGGGATAATGTATTATAAACCTGTCAGCACTCTGAACATATCTTTCGCCTCGGCACTTAATTATACAGCTTACGCGCTTAAAGACAAATACCTGCAAAACGGCGATCAGTCTGAAAAAAGGAATTTTCCCCTGATAGTTTCTCCCCGTGCAGGTTTAAACTATTCCCCCTCCGGTATAGTTTCATTTTATGCCTCTGCCGGTCATGGCTTTTCATTACCATCACCTGAGGAAACCCTTCTTCCTGCCGGGGATGTGAATCATAATATCCTGCCTGAAACAGGATGGCAGCTTGAAGCAGGCAGCAGACTGAATCTGCCTGGTGAAATACTGAAACTTGAAGGTACTGTTTACCTTATCGGGCTAAAAAACCTGTTAGTTACAAAAAGAATAACCGAAGATATTTTCACAGGAATAAATGCGGGAAAAACACGCCACCTTGGTTTTGAGCTTATGGCAAGAGCTTTGTTGCTCAGACTGAAAAGTTTTCCGGGAAGTCTTAATGCAGACCTGAGCTTCAATGCTTCTGTAAACAGGTTTATTGATTTTACTGATGACGGACAGTCATACGACGGGAATCTTCTGCCAGGTATTCCAGGGCAAAATCTGAGTTTATGGCTCAGATGGATCCCCTTTGAGGATTCGGAGTTGTCAGTACAGATGCAATATTCAGGAGGTCAGTATATTAATGATAGTAATTCGATCAGCTATCCCGGCTATTTCACTTGTAATTTAAGGCTCGGCAGACAGCTGCCCGCTTTTAAGGCAATACAAGTTAATCTGTATGGAGGGATCAACAATATAACTGATACCCGTTATTCATCGATGCTAATTGTGAATGCAATAGGTTTCGGTAGTTCAGAACCAAGGTATTATTATCCTGCTCTTCCCCGGAATTATTTCGCCGGGTTCAGGATAAGTTTCTGATCAGAACTGGATAGCAAGACCGCCCTCCGAGGTTTCCTTATAAATATCAGGGAGATCGTGACCGGTCTGCTTCATTGCAAGAACAGTCTTGTCAAAACTGACTCTGTGCTGACCATCGGAAAGTATTGCATAGGCAGAGGCATCCATTGCCCTTCCTGCAGCAATTGCATTTCGTTCAATGCAGGGAATCTGCACAAGTCCGGCAACAGGATCGCATGTAAGTCCAAGGTGATGTTCAATTCCCATTTCGGCTGCATATTCCACCTGGGAAGGGGTGCCGCCAAATAACTGGGTTGCTGCGCCTGCTGCCATGGCGCAGGCTGTTCCCACTTCTCCCTGGCAGCCTACTTCAGCACCGGATATAGATGCGTTTTCCTTTACCAGATTGCCGATGAGCCCGGCTGTTGCAAGCGCCCTCAGTATCCTTGTATCAGAATATGAATAG
>JAKLFN010000347.1 GCA_022711195.1 Bacteroidota bacterium | reverse complement strand
CCCATGGACTTATTGATGATCCGACTTTTCTTTTTGCACCCGTTCTGTCTCTTTTATAGATCACCATACCGTCGGATGGAGCAGTTATAATAAACTTTGACAATATATTCTGAAGGTCGGCAACTCTCTGACGCTGCTCGGCGAGGTTGTTTCTCATGGTCCTCATGTCGGAACGAGCCTGTTCAACTCTCAGGGTATAACCTCTCAGTGACTGTTCCAGCGACCGGTTTGCCTTATCGAGGGATATTTCAGCCTGGCGGATTGTTGTCGGAGGCTCATACTTTGATTGCTGAAGTGTTATTTCAGCCTCCTCGACGGAAAAACGAAGGTTCTTGATATTATCTCTCAGGTTACTGAGTGTTACTGCCGTATCGAGTATCCTAACTTCAAGATTGGTCTCATAGGTTGTCAGCCTCTCGAGTTCATCCTTTAGTGAGTTGTCAAAAGAAGTTCTGTCGAGTGTTGCCACATAATCGCCGGCTTTCACCTCGGTCCCCTCCGGAACAAGATCGGTAATTTTAATGTCCATAGCCCTTATATTGCGGCTCTGTGCAAACTCCGGACCATAGATATCAGTCGATTTTTCAGCCTGTAGTTCGCCGGTTGTGGTAACAACAATATCGAACTGGCCCTTCTTTGCCATAACATACAGGTTGTTGATGTCTTTCTTTGAAGATACCTTGCTGTAGATGATCAGGGCAATGATTGCCAGAACAGCAACAGCCGATACAATGATGATTGATTTCTTCATGAGATATGTACTTGTTTGTTTTTTAAAACTGTCACAAAAGTATTATAAAGCCTAAATTTCATACGTACCATTAACAATATTTAACAACGGCCGTTCCCGGCTTAACGCATTTAAGACATCTTCGCCGGGTGTTTTATTCCGGACACCTGAAATTTTTTATTGTTTTTTAACAATATCAAGAACCTTACCTGTAAGATATTCAGAGTCTTGCAATGTTTTTCCTTCAGAATAAATCCTGATAACCGGTTCTGTATTTGATTTCCTTATCTGTACCCATCCGCCCGAAACCTCAACCTTCATACCGTCCCTCTCATCAATTCTTCCATTCCTGAATTCCTTTCTGACAGCCGAATAAATCCTGGCAAGATCTGCTGATGGTGAGAGGTTGATTTTTGTCTTCAAAATAGGATAATCAGGATATTTTTTTCGAAGTGCAGAACAGGTCATTTTTGTCTTTGCCAGATGCGAGAGGAATAATGCAATACCAGCAAGAGCATCCCTTCCATAGTGAAGCTCAGGATAGATAACACCTCCATTACCTTCTCCACCGATTACCGCTTTACGCTTCTTCATCTCCTCAACAACGTTTACCTCTCCCACCGCAGAAGAATAATATCTGCATCCATGACGTTTGCTTATATCGTTCAGGGCCATTGTCGATGACATGTTCGA
Source organism: Bacteroidota bacterium (assembly GCA_022711195.1). Next base: position 1,002 of record JAKLFN010000347.1, on the reverse strand, counting down.
TACCGAAGCTCCTGGTGTATGACCCAGGATATAATCAGCAACCGCTACCAGTGTATATTCCTCACCAAACATTGAACCATCCTCACTGACAATTGCAAGCCTGTCGACATCAGGGTCGACAACGAATCCCACATCAGCATTTTGCCTGACCACCAGCCGTGAAATATCTTTAAGATTTGCCGGCAATGGCTCGGGGTTATGTGCAAAATCTCCGTCAGGGACCATATTAATGCCAGATATCTTCTTCACCCCCAGTGCTTTAAGCAGGTCGGGAAGAATTATCCCGCCCACCGAATTAATGCAATCGAGAGCCACATTGAAACCGGCCTTTGCGATAGCCTTTTTGTCGACAAGCTCCAGTTCCAGGATGCTCCTGATATGTTTCCGGTTCCATGTCTTATCGTGCCTGAGAGTTCCCTGCCTGCCCTGGACCGGGAAATCAAAATTCTCCGCTTCTGCAAGAGAGAGTACCATCTCGCCATCTTTTGCAGAAAGAAATTCTCCTTTTTCATTCAGCAGCTTCATTGCATTCCATTCTGCAGGATTGTGGCTTGCTGTAATAATAATACCTCCTGCCGAACCGGTGCCTGTCACAGCCATCTCGACTGTCGGGGTGGCAGCCATTCCAAGATCTATTACGTTTATCCCAAGGCTCCTGAGGGTCATTATTACAAGCTGACTCACCATAGGACCTGATTGGCGTCCGTCGCGGCCGGTAACCACAGAGGAGATACTTTTATTCCTCTTCTTAAGCCACGTGCCGTAAGCCGCACTGAATTTCACAATGTCAACAGGGGTAAGGCTTTCACCAGGTCTGCCCCCGATTGTACCACGTATTCCCGAAATAGATTTAATTAATGGCATCTTTCAGTTTTTTTATGCGCACAAAGGTGCAAAAAAAGAGTCAAAATGTGAATTGTCAAATAATTGTACCTTTGCACCCTGAACAGGCAGGGATATGAAAACCGACAAATCAGAAATGAAGAAAGGCAACACCATGGA
>JAKLFN010000346.1 GCA_022711195.1 Bacteroidota bacterium | reverse complement strand
CGCTTTTCTTTTACTGGACCAGACACTCTCCGGAACTATACTCCAACATTGCACTGCAGAAAGGCAGATATAAGCTCGTTGGCAATACTGATTATAATGCATCCTCAGATAAATTTGAACTCTATGACATAGAACAAGATCCGTTTGAGCATAACAATATTGTCAGAGATCATCCTGACAGGGCGGCTGAAATGAAGATAGAACTTGACTTAAAATTCAGAGAACTGACAGGGTCTGTGAATCTTGTTGAAAAGCCCATGATCGAAGTTGGCAGCCTTAATGAAAATCCCGTCATACTGAACAGGAACGACGCCGACGGAGAATGGGGCATCTGGGAACAGGAAGAGATTTATGGATTATGGAGAGTGAAGATCAATGAAGGCAGATACAACATCAGGTTTAAGTTCATTAAGCCGGTTCCGGCAGGAGGAAGAATAATTGTAGAAGCAGGGATTTTTATTAACCAGATGAAGAATGACATTAATGAGACTGATCACATTGAAATGAAAAATGTTTACCTTCCTTCATTAAAGTGCGATTTTGTGCCTTTCTATTTAACAGGAGGTAAAAGGATTTTGCCGTTATACATTGAAATAGAAAAGATTGAAAGAAGTTTTTAATTCATTAACCGCAAAGAACGCAAAGTATTGGTAATATGCATTCTATCTTTGCGGCCTTTGCGGTTAATAGAGATATTATTACAAACTAATAGATGATTTTAGGATGAAGATTTCATGGTTTCTAATAATTTTTCTGATGTTGATGTGTCTGTCTTGCAATAAAGAGCCTGAAGGACCATATTTCGGCAACGGATTTCATAACGGCTGGGCAGACCAGAATTCCGTTGTGATCTGGACAAGACTAACGCAGACTCCGGAATTGAACAGAACAGGACCTAAATTCCTTGTTCCTAAGGCCGCTGAGCACCGGAGATTAGATAAGCTGGCAGATCCGGATTCCATTTATGCAGCTCAGGTACCCGATGGTTTCACACTAAACCAGATGGAAGGTGCCTGTCCCGGTATGCCTGGTGAAGTGAGACTTTCTTGTTATCCTCTCAGAAATCCTGAAGAGAGAACAGAAGTTGAATGGAAACCCGTTGATAAAGATAAGAACTATACCGTACAATGGAAACTCGACGGCCTCCATCCTGATACAAAATATGTAGTTGACCTTGAGGCAAGGAGAAATGAAAATTCAGAGGTGTCTGCATCAGTTTCAGGTTCATTCCGTACCCCTCCCGATCCTGATTCCGTCAGAACGATCAATTTTTGTATTGTGACGTGCCACGATTATCCACGTCGCGACGATACGATTAACGGGCATAGGATATATAACTCAATGCTTAAGCCATTCCCCGATTTCCTTGTTCATACAGGCGATGTTGAGTACTACGACAAGCCGGGCCCGTTTGCACTGACAGATGAACTGATGAGATTCAAATGGGACAGGATATTTGGTCTTCCCAATCAACGTGATTTTTACAGTCAGGTAACTACTTATTTCATGAAAGACGATCATGATGTGCTAAGGGATGATGCATTCCCGGGAATGAAATATGGAACAGTTTCGTGGGAGCGGGGACTGGAGATATTCGACAAGGAGCAGTTTCCCTCAAATGATCTGCCCTATAAAACAATAAGATGGGGGAAAGACCTCCAGATATGGATAATGGAAGGTAGAAATTACAGGAGCAAAAACACCGATCCCGATGGTCCCGGAAAATCAATCTGGGGTCAGGAGCAGAAAGAATGGCTCTTCAGGACTCTTTTAGAATCTGATGCCAACTTTAAATTGTTAATTACACCCGGTCCGATCCTGGGACCTGATCGTGATAAAAAAAGTGATAATTACTCCAACAGGGTTTTTAAATACGAAGGTGATGAAATAAGGGACTTCCTGAAGCATTATGATAATGTCTTTATCTGCAACGGCGACCGCCACTGGCAATATGTAACCAATATTACCGGAACCACCCTGTGGGAATTTGGTACAGGTGCCGGTTCCGATTCCCATGCAGAAGGATGGAGCCAGGAAGATGTGAGACCAGAACACAGGTTTCTCAGAGTTAAGGGAGGCTACCTGAAAGGAAGTGTTTACAGGGCTGATGATATAGTGCATATTAAATTCCAGCATTGTGATGTCGACGGTAATGTCGTTCATGAAGAGATTTTTACAAAATGATTATGAAACAGAATTATATCCCGTTATTTTTAACAGGAATTACTACTGCCTTTATTTCCTGTAATGATAAGCCTTCACTTCCGAAACCCAATATCATCCTTATCCTTGCCGATGATATGGGGTATTCCGATGCCGGTTGTTATGGCGGGGAGATAAAAACGCCTGTTCTGGATGATTTAGCCTCCAGGGGGCTCAGGTTTTCACAATTTTACAACACCGGGCGTTGCTGGCCATCGCGTGCAAGCCTTCT
>JAKLFN010000345.1 GCA_022711195.1 Bacteroidota bacterium | reverse complement strand
CCACTACCGAAGAATGGCTTGATGTTATGAGAGCTGCACATATTTTAAATCTCCCCACTTCGGCCACAATGATGTACGGGCATATAGAAACACCGGCAGAGAGAATAGATCATCTGATAAAACTCAGAGACCTTCAGGATGAAAAACCGGCAGGACACTATGGTTTTGTAAGCTTCATCCCCTGGCCATTCCAGTCTTCAGGAACCGTTCTCATGGAAAAATTCGGAATATCAGGGAACTATCGAAGCATCGGATATATTAGGCTCATTGCCATAAGCAGGATATTGCTTAATAATATTACCAACATCCAGGCGTCGGTACTTACAGTCGGAAAAGAGACCGGGATCCTGGCTCTTCATTCGGGTGCAAACGATGTGGGATCAGTGATGATTGAAGAGAATGTCGTCAGTGCTGCGGGCGGAGGAAAAATGTATAACGCTGAAGCTCTTCAGGAATTAATTAAAGAGGCGGGTTTTACCCCGGTAAGGAGAAATCAGAAATACGAGGCTTATAAATGAAGTAAGAATATTCGAACATTAGAATTAAGAATGAAGAACAACAAACCATTATTCTTCATTCTTAGATCATGTCAGCTTAGTTATAATTGGGAAAAACAAAAAAGGACGCTGTTAAAAGCATCCTTCTCTTGAATTTGAGAATATTTCTAGTCGAATTTTTCCTTTTCCTTATCCTCGTTAGGATCGTATTTTGAAGCTTTCTTGAATTCCTTCATGCCCTGCCCAATGCCTTTAAATAATTCAGGTATTTTGCGTCCGCCAAAAAGAAGAACAACTATCACGAGAATTATCAAGATCTCTGTTACACCTATTTTTCCCATCGCCGTAAATATTATAATTTGTACAAAGGTAAGAATACTTTAATTAATAACAAATCACACGAATCTGACTATTTTCTAATCCATCGTATAATATCATTCCCGTTTGCATAGATAAGAAGGGAGAAAAGGATGATCATACCAACGATCTGGGCATATTCGAGGAATTTGTCGCTGGGTTTGCGCCCGGTCACCATTTCGAACAATACGAACATGACATGCCCGCCATCGAGTCCCGGAATGGGAAGAATGTTCATAACCGCAAGAATGATCGAAAGAAATGCTGTAACATCCCAGAAACTCTGCCAGTCCCATGTTGCCGGGAAGATGCTGCCAATAGTAATAAAACCTCCGAGAGATTCATAGGCTTTTGTCTCCTTTGAGAAAATAAGCCTGAACTGCTTCAGGTAATCGCCTATTTCCCGGAATCCTCTTGTTATTCCTGCAGGGATCGATTCAAAAAATCCATACCTGATCGTCTTAAACTCCAGGTCAACCGCTTTTGACCTGTCGAAAGCCACTCCCAGTTTTCCGTTGGAAGCAACAGTGAGGGGTATATTAACGGGATTGCCACCGCGAAGGATATTCAGAACCACCTCCTTGTTAGTTTTTGAAGTGAGGTACTTCTGAAATTCATCATAATAAGTGAATTTAAGGTTGTCAATACCGGTCAGCTCATCTCCTTTAATTACTCCTGCATTTTTTGCAGGTGATTCTTTTCCGAAATCAGATATTACGAAAGGGCCAAAAGGGATCCTGACATCAAATCCGCCACGGCCTTTCAGAAGGTTTGGAACATAATCTGCAGGTATAGGGATGTCTATCCTGTTGCCATCACGTTCGACCTGGATGCTGCTGCGTTTATTGAGGATAATGTCTTTCATGACATCACTGAAATCCTCAATATAGAGATTGTCAACTGAAAGAATCTTGTCGCCGTCTTTTAAACCAATTGCGTAGCCTGTGGAATCTGTTACTATTCCATACTTCAGGTTTGAAGTCGGAAGATATGTTTTACCCCAGGCAAAGAGAACAGCAACATAAATAAACATGGCAAGGATAATGTTGAAAATAACACCTCCTGTCATTATCAGCAACCTCTGCCACGCTTTTTTAGATCTGAATTCCCATGGTTGTGGTGGTTTCTTCATCTGCTCCATGTCCATCGACTCATCTATCATTCCCGCGATCTTGACATAGCCACCCAATGGAAGCCAGCCGACACCGTATTCTGTATCTCCCTTTTTGAATTTAAAAAGAGCAAACCAGGCATCGAAGAAGAGGTAAAACTTCTCTACCCTTGTTTTAAAAATCCTGGCCATTACAAAATGACCCAATTCGTGTATAATTACAAGAATTGAGAGGCTTACCAGTAATTGAATTATCTTGATCAGAACAGTCATCGTTTCCCTGATATGTGTTTAATATAATTTTCAGCAATCTCTCTTGCCCTGGCATCACTATGTTCAAGTGATTCCAAATCCGGGGCCGAAAGATATTGAATATTTTCCAATGTGTATTCAACAACGTCCGACATAACGGTAAAGCCTGTCTTCCCTGAAAGAAACGCAGCCACGGCAACCTCATTTGAAGCGTTGAGTGCACAGG
>JAKLFN010000344.1 GCA_022711195.1 Bacteroidota bacterium | reverse complement strand
CAATAAAGCTTCTCCATGCATAGGTTCCTTTGCATCTTTCATAACCGACTCTTTTTTCATAGAAGAGCTTGTCGGAGATGCAGTGTGTTGGCTGCATGGAGGGTATGACGCCAAGCTCTGCAAACCGCGGGATATCTGTCAATTGTACTGTTTGAGTATGTTCATCACGGTGCCGGCTGTCGCGTTTGCCGTTGACGGCAATAGCTTTCTCGAATGCATTGAGGATCCAGTTATTTGCCTTATCGCCGATAGCATGAATGCCAATCTGGAAACCCATTTTGTCGGCAGCAATAACCATCTTTTCCAGCTCCTCGTATGGCCACATCGCAAGTCCTGATGATGAAGGGTTATCTGTGAATGGTTCGAACATCAGTGCTGTTGATGATCCTATCGATCCGTCGGCGAAGGCTTTCAGGTATCCGAAACGTATCCAGTTACCATTATCTGGCCATGCTGATTCAAGTTCTTTATATTTAAGAAGTTTTACGGTATCTGCCGTAAGAGGTGCGCCAAGGTCGATCCTGCTTGTAAGGTGACCCTCTTTCTGCAGCCTCTCATATGCCTGAAAGTCGCCCCATCCTGCATTCTGAATGCTTGTAACACCCAGTTCACGTGCTTCCTTCATAGCCAGCAGGTATCCCTGCCACTCCCTCTCTTTTTCCTCTTCAGGAGTTCTCTCTATTTTTGCCTCGCCGGTTTTAATGAGGTCCATCGCTGCATCTTTAAGAATACCTGTCGGTTCACCTGTAACAGGATCTTTCTGTATCTCACCGCCGAACGGATCAGGAGTATCCCTGGTTATCCCGGATAGTTTTAATACATAGCTGTTCACAAGCGTGGAGTGACCGTCGGCCCTGTCGAGAATGACCGGATTCCCTGGTGATACTTTATCTATCAGCTCTTTTGAAGGCCACTGCCTGTCGGTGAATAATTCGTGTACCCAGTGACCTCCCCTGATCACCTGTCCGGGTTTCGATTTCGCAACCTGTGCTTTTACTTTTTCCGTGATGACCGATGGATCGGTAGTATACCTTAATTCGATAAAATCCGGATCGAGAGGACCGAAATGAACATGTGCATCATTGAAGCCCGGGAGCACAAGCCTTCCACCTGCGTCGATCACTTCGGTTTTCCCTTCTTCAATCCATTTTTTTATCTTTTTTGAGGTGCCTGATGCAACTATAAATTCTCCTTTGACTGCTATAGCTTCAGCCATCGGGTTGGCTTCATCAATAGTGAGGACCTTCCCGTTAATGATTACAAGGTCGGCTTTCTCCTGTGTATCGCATGAAGATGCCATAATAGTGATGGTTATTGATAGTATGAACAATATTTTCTTCATTGATGATGTTTTTATACTTGTGAAATATATGAAAATATTCTCTATAATTTATATTCTGTTTATTCCCTTTCTGTTACTTCGTGTGCACTCTGTGCGCCTTTGTGGTAAAAAAAAATAACCACAAAGGACACCAAGGATATCACGAAGGATAAGATATTTAACTTCTTTTTAAGAAATTTAATCTATTCTTATGATTGGACATATGTATAATGCAATAAATTCGCTTAAAATTTGATAGATGAACATAGCATTGATTGGTTATGGCAGAATGGGCCATGAAATTGAAGAGGCAGCAAAAAAGAGGGGACATCTGGTAAAGCTCATAATTGATCTGGACAACAGGAGCGACCTGAAGCCTGAGACACTGAAGGGTATAGATGTTGTAATAGAGTTCTCTCATCCCGGATCGGCTTTTGAGAATATTTCTGTTTGTCTCGGAGCAGGTATCCCTGTTGTTTCAGGAACAACAGGATGGCTGAAGGATTATGAGAGGGCAGCAGAGCTCAGCAGGAATAACAAGACGGCGTTCATTCACTCTTCAAATTTCAGCATCGGGGTCAATATACTTTTCAGGCTGAACAGTGAGCTCGCGGCGAGGATCAAAGATTATCCCGGTTATCATGTTTCAATAGAAGAGATTCATCACACAAAAAAGCTCGATGCACCCAGCGGAACTGCGATCGCCCTTGCTGAAGGAATTTCAGAACAGCATAAAAGATACAGCGGATGGAGCCTTATGCCGGATGGTGACGAAACCAGGGTCCCTATCACAGCTGTTCGCGAAGGAATGGTCCCGGGCACTCACACCATCGTCTGGGACTCGGATATTGACACGCTGAGCATCAGGCATGAAGCCAAAAACAGGAAAGGGCTTGCACTGGGCGCTGTCGTCGCTGCCGAGTATATACACACCAGGAAGGGGGTCTTCACGATGAGCGATGTGCTGGGATTCTGATAATATTTTATACTTTTAGGCCTTCAAAAATGAAATCAATGAAAAAATTTTTTGAGAGGAAATATATTTCATTCGCTATTGCAGCTTTGATCTATCTCCTTGTTGTTATCTGGATCGGCAATTACTGGCTTCTTTTCGGTCTTGCCATAATCTT
>JAKLFN010000343.1 GCA_022711195.1 Bacteroidota bacterium | reverse complement strand
GTTGTATGCCGACAGATCCACTTTTCCTGAAGAAACGAATGGACTGTATCCCGATGCAGTGACCGCCGGTCTGGTAAATGGCAGCTCGGTCCATGTGGCGCTCCATGGTGTTGAAGAACCGGTATAATTGGTTGATGCATATAGTTTAAGTGTGGCGCCATTGTCGTATCCGTCGCAGCTTTCGAAACTTATATAAGGATTTGAAGCTGTCGAAAGATCTATCTGGGGTGCTATCATCCAGGTAATGACAGAAGCCTGACCAGAACTGAATGCAGTTACTCTTGCAAAGTTATTGCCGCTCAGAAGATAACCCTTCCAAAGTACAGTGCCTGTCTGTGCATATCCCAGCCATCCCGGGAGTGCGCTGACACTCATCGAGCTGGTCAGTCCTGTAAAGCTTTGCTCCAGGTAGGTTCTGGAAGGTATTCCGCAGATGGCTCCTTCCATGTCGAGGTCAGAAGGTTCACGCAGCAGTATCTGGATGGTGTTGAATACAGAAGCAATGCCTTTCAATGTTCCGTTTCCTGTTGGGAGCGCTTCTCCTGAGAATGTTGCCGCCGACCGTGTATAAACATCAACCTCCTCGTTGCAATCGGTAAGCACTTTTGTTCCTGAGAAGGTGCCGGTTGACAGGAACTGAACGCCGGATACCGCCACATATTCTCCCTGGTGCTTTCCATCGAGGAGTTCATCAAGAGTTACGCTTACAGGTTCGAGAGGAGCAGGAGTAAGGCTGTCGACCCTGAACTGGGTTGTTTTCGCAAGATCTAAATCCCCGAACTGAAGGAGCCCGTTATACATAGTAAAGCTTAGCCCTCTGCAGAAGATCGTGACCTTTGAATCTCTCGACAGTGTATTGGTCCCGGTTACGGCCAGGCATATTCCCGCGGTTGAATCCTGAATATATCCTATAAAGTCAGGTACATTACCCATCTCGGGTGTCAGCGTGATGATGCCCTGGATAAATACATTTGTATCAATTGTTACGATGCCGCTGTCGTACATTGCCCTCAGCTGAGCAATAGTGATATGGTCCATCACAGGCTCAGGCGGAAGGGCAGGTTCCCGCTCGCATGATACGACCATAATGACTGCAGCAACTATTAATCCGGTAAATCTTATTTTGATATTCATGGAATTTAGTCTCAGTTATTTTGCTGTTGTGACTGCTATATTATCTAATCTGTAGCTTGTGCTCTCAGTATCGCTTCCGGTATATCTGAATGCGATGACACATGTCTTGCCTGCCTCGACGGGAAGGGAGATATTGCCCGAATTGATAAATGTGTGATCGGCATCAGATTCCTGTGCCATGACAGCCGTCAAGGGTATCCATGTTGCTGTAAGCAGATTACGACCTGTGTAGTTTGTTGAATAAAAAACCTCGAACGGTTTATGCCCTGCTGAATGTTCCCAGTAAGCTTTTGCAGTCTGGAATGAGAGGATCTTCTGCGACGTGATAGTTACCGGGCTGGTTATCAGCCATGTGACCATCGAGGCAAGATCTGAATTATAACCTGTGGCCTGTGCATAGGTGTTCCCGGAGAAATATTTTGCCTGCCAAGTCCTGTCGCCATATTGTGAGATGTTCTGCCAGCCTGGCACCAGTATGTCTGCATTATTGGAGAAGCTGTTGAAATTCTGGCTTATTGTTTCCACCGGAGGTCCAAGGTCAGGTACGCCGGGCATGCATCTGTCATTCGTAAGCTTTACTTCACTGTAATCCCTTATAACGAACTGGTAATCGCCGCTGAAGATAGTTATGATACCTGTTATTGTTCCGCTTTTATCCGGGATAGTATCTCCTGCAAATGAAGCATATCCCGAAGTGCGAACAATGATCTTCTTCCTTGTGCAGTCCATCAGATTCCTGTTCATTGTTTCCGGCGGATCGGATACTACATCGGCATAGGTCTGGTTAACAGCTTCATCGCTGAACTGAACATCTTTAAAGGTTACCAGCTTGCCGAGATATGCAGTACTTTTTGCCTGTGTAATGGTAATCGTATCAGGGAAGGTGTGATTATTTACCGAGGTCTTGAGTACCTGTTTATCCATATTCATTCCCGATACTCTTATATTGCCGCTGTCGTCTGTATAGGGGATACTTCCAACCTGCCAGAAATTTCCATAGTCACCGATAAAAAGGCCTTTCATATTAACTATCACCGAGTCGCCTATATATAGCCCGCTTGTTGATTCAAAGACAAGCCGTATACCTCCGGAAGCATCCTGAACATAAGCCTCCTTATAAAGGTTTCCGTCGACCTTGTCGCTGGCAGTAATTACTCCTCTGACAGCCCATCCATGTGTTATCTCCACAGGATATCTCAGGTTGTAATCTGTAATGGCAAGCTGGCCTGCATAGAGATCCTTTATCATCTGTACCGAAACAATGGTATCGGGCCGGAAAAGTTTTACCGGAGGATCATCCTCATTGTTATAGTCACAGCCTGTAAGG
>JAKLFN010000342.1 GCA_022711195.1 Bacteroidota bacterium | reverse complement strand
TGCCGATAACGGAATACCTGAATTCCAGGAAGCTGCTGCTTCATATCTCGAAAAAGTGTACGGCGTAAAAGGGATCAGTCCCACAGAAAATATTGTTCATGGGATAGGATCTAAGCCCGCCCTGGCAATGCTGCCATTATGTTTCATTAATCCGGGTGATTATCTCTTAACAACAGTGCCCGGGTATCCGGTAGTAGCAACCTATACTAAATATATAGGAGGAGAAGTCTTTAATCTTCCCCTTCTGGAAAAGAATTCATTTCTTCCTGACTTCAGCATTGTTCCGGCTGATATACTGAAGAAAGCCAGGCTGCTCTACCTTAATTATCCAAACAACCCTACAGGCGCTGCTGCAACACCTGATTTTTTCAGAGAGGTGGTTAGCTTTGCGAAAAAGAATGGCATAGTCGTAATCCATGATGCCCCCTATGCAGCCCTTACCTATGACGGAAATAAACCTCTTAGCTTCCTGTCGGTTGAAGGCGCTATTGATGTCGGTATCGAGGTACATTCTTTGTCGAAGGCATTCAACATGACAGGCTGGAGGATAGGTTTTGTATGTGGAAATGCAAGGGCAATAAAAGCTTATGCCACGGTAAAGGACAACACCGACTCAGGTCAGTTCCGGGCAATACAAAAAGCAGCTGTAAAGGCGCTGGAGAATACTGAAATCACTGATCGTACCGTTGAAAAATATTCCAGGAGATTTGATCTCCTCATCAGGGCTCTTAACGAACTTGGTTTTGAAGCAAAAAAACCAGGAGGATCATTTTTCTGCTATGTCAAGGCGCCCTCGGGCACCAGGAATGGGCAAATTTTTAAAACTGCAACTGAATTTTCAGAATTTCTTATCACAAATTCATTAATTTCAACAGTACCCTGGGATGATGCAGGAAAATTTATAAGATTTTCTGTTACCTTTGAAGCAGCTGATGAAAAGGAGGAAATAAAAGTCATTAATGAACTGAAAGACAGAATTAGTAAACTAAACTTAACATTCTGACTATAAGTATTTGTCTGACAATAAAATATACCATCCTGTAAATGCACTCCATCTCTGCAGTTATAATAACGTACAATGAAGAATTGTACATAGGAAAGTGTCTGGAATCACTGAAAGGTGTTGCTGATGAAATAATAGTTGTTGATTCATTTTCATCAGATTCTACTCCTGAAATATGCAAGAAGAATGACGTTAAATTTTTTCAGCATGAGTTCACAGGATTCATGGACCAGAAAAATTATTCTCTTACACTCGCCTCGAACAAGTATGTTCTTTCCCTCGATGCCGATGAAGCGCTGAGTGACGATCTGAGAAGATCGATCCTTGAAATAAAAACAGGCATCAAAGCTGACGGTTATTTTTTCAACAGGCTAAATAATTTCTGCGGCAGGTGGATGAGACATTCAGCCTGGTATCCCGACAGGCAGTTAAGGCTTTTTAATAAGGAAAAAGGCAGCTGGGGGCCGATAAATGTACATGAAACTTTCCAGATGAATCCCGGTAGCAGGATTGAAAGACTCCGGGGCGACCTTCTTCACTGGACTTTCACATCGAAAGAGGAATTTACCGAAAAAATAGAACACTTTTCCAGGATTGCAGCCAATGACTATTTTAAAGCAGGACGGAGAGTTTCTGCGATAACTCCTGTGATCCACATGGTCTGGCGCTTTTTCCTGAATTATTTCCTCCATCTGGGTTTCCTCGACGGCCGTTACGGATACCTGGTATGCTGGCAGGGTGCAAGATCGAGTTACCTGAAGTATTCCATTCTCAGGAAACTGAACAGGGATACACAAAAATGAAAAACAGCGGGCAGATATTCTCTGAGGGGGACCTTCAGAATTCACTGAAAACACTGAAACAGGGAGGTGTAATTTTATATCCCACCGACACGGTATGGGGACTTGGCTGTGATGCAACAAACAGGGCTGCCGTAGAAAAAGTAATGAAAATAAAGGGCAGAACAGGCAACAAAAGCCTTATCGTTCTCGTAAACAGTATTGATATGCTGAGCCGGCTGGTTAAGGAAATACCTTCCACAGCCCTCGACCTTATTAATGTATCTGACTCACCACTCACAATAATTTATCCTTCAGGCAAGAATCTTGCAGAAGGGATCTGCGGCGAAGATGGTTCAGCCGGGATAAGAATCTGTAACGAGCCTTTCTGCAATGAGCTGATAACCAGGTTTCGGAGGCCGTTAGTGTCGACTTCAGCAAATTTCAGCGGTTCTCCTGCACCTGCTTTCTTCGGTGAGATAGACAGTGAATTGATTAAACAGGTTGACTATACTGTGGAATACAGACAGAATGACCGGCAGAAGTATAATCCCTCGCCGGTCATCAGCATCGATAAAAATGGCGTTCTGAAAATTCTCAGGAAATAGTCTAGTTTGCGGATCTGACTCTTCCCGAACCTGAGACCCTGGCGTCTACGCTGGGATCACCTTTATATATAACAT
>JAKLFN010000341.1 GCA_022711195.1 Bacteroidota bacterium | reverse complement strand
CGAAGCTCTTAAAAAGAAACCAAAAGCAAAAGAGTTCTATACTCTGGCTGCCAATCAGTCAACCAGGGGTACAATGAGATATTACCAGGGTCTGAGCCAGCTGAAGCTCGGGAATAAAGCAAAAGCAAACGAGCTCTTCAATGCACTTGTTGCCGATGGTGAAGCAGGCATCAACCAGACATCAGCCAACCGTGCCGACTACTTTGTGATGTTTGGTGACAGGGAAGCTGATGCAACAAGGAAATCCCAGGCTTACACGCAAAGAGGACTAGGATACAAAGGCCTTGGGGAAAATGATAAGGCAGCAGAAGACCTGAGAAAGGCTGTTGAGCTTTCGGTCGGTAATCTGTGGGCTAAATTTGAGCTGGCAGAATTAGGCTCAGAGCGTTAAGCGAAAGGCGATGATTCAGTTTAATATTAATCTCCGATACATAGGTAATTTTTAAAACATGCAAAGAAGGCTTTTTATTAAAAATTCGGGCATTGCAATAGCCGGGGCATCGGTACTTCCTGTTGCAGTAAGCTGTGGTGCCAATGAGCTCATCAACATCGGAATAATCGGAACCGGATCGCACGGTGTTGAAAGAAATTTGAAGCATTACCTGAAATATCCTGAATTGTGCCGGGTAGTTGCCGTTTGCGATGTAAGCATGGAACGAGCGATAAGTGCAAAGAACCTTGTCAATAACACCTACAAAACAAAAGATTGTAAGGTTTTTCAGGATTTCAGGGAGCTTCTTGAAGAGAGGTCAATAGACGCCGTTCAGATTTCCACTCCGGACCATTGGCATGTCCCCATCACGATTATGGCAGCCCTTAAGGGGAAACATGTTTGCTGCGAAAAACCAACACTGACTATTGCCGAGGGTCGGTTGCTTTGCGATGTGATAAATAAAACCGGTGTGATCTATCAACTTTCACTTGAAGACAGATTCTTACCTGTCTATCATAAAATGGCAGAGGTGGTGCTTAACGGACGTATCGGGCAGCTTAAACATATAGAGATCTCTCTTCCTGTTCCGGTAATGCCAAAAAAAAATCTGGAGGTAACCAGTCCTCCACCGGATCTCGATTATGATCTCTGGCTTGGTCCTGCAAAGGAAATTCCCTTCATTTATTCACGTACATTTTATAATTTCAGGTGGTACGATGCTTTTTCCGGCGGGTTATTGACTGACTGGGGAGCTCATTATTGCGATACCGCGCAACTGGTTACCGGGAATGATATCTCCGGACCAACAGAGATTTTTCCTGCGGGTGAAACTCTCTTTTATAATGATGGCATTTTCAATACAGCGTATCAGTTCGACATACAATATAAATATGCGAATAATATAACGATGAGAGTAAAAGGCGGTGATGCCTCTATCCGGCTTGAAGGTGAAGAAGGCTGGGTGGAATCGGTTGGCTGGAACCAGGAACCTGCAGCAAGTAATGAAAAAGTCTTTGATCTCTCGGAAAAGAAGATAACCTTGCCGACCGGGAATGACGAGTTTATAAATTTCCTGGAATGCATCAGAACCGGCAGGAAAACAATTAATTCTCCTGAATCAGCACACAGGACAAGCACACTTTTGCATTGCGGCAATATTGCTTTGAAGCTGAACCGGAAACTGGAATGGGATGTGGATAAAGAAAAATTCATAAATGATCCCGAAGCTGATAAATTCATGAAAAGAGAAATGAGAGATAAGTGGAGTTACAACAGGATCTGTCCCGGTTACAATTACTGATAAAATTCTGAGCATGAAAAAGTATCCCTCCCTTATAATACTTGTCTGTACAATTTTGGCTACATCCCTTAGCTGTTCTACAAAGGAGTTGGATAACGTTTTTTACGCCCAGAATACACTTAGCGGATTTACAAATGCTCCAGAAACACCTCAGGAAAAGGCGGGATTAATAAAGTCAATCGGTTTTGACGGATTGGAGGGCTTTGGCTATAATGACTTTTTTGCACTTAAGGACGCCCTCGAAAGGGAGGGTCTTAAGATGCCTGTCAATTATGTGGCACTTCCTTTTGAAGCCGATGGCATACTGAATGATTCAGTTGCCTTTCAGATAAAAGAAATGATAGCGGCATCCACCGATGGAGAAATTATGTATTTCACTCTGCAGAGCAATAATTTCAAAGATGAAAAGGAAGCCGGAGACCAGGTGGTTTCCAGGATACTTCGTGAGCTTTCGGATTATGCTGCTTCATATGGTGTGAGGTTATGTACTTATCCTCATATTAATACATACTGTGAAACGGTGGCTCACAGTGTAAAACTTGCCGTAATGGTTGACAGGAAGAATTATGGAGCGGCAATGAATCTCTGTCATCTGCTGAAAGTTGAAGGCTCTGAAGGGATTGATATGAAGATTAAGGAGTTCGCTCCGTATTTGTTCGCTGTTAATATCTGCGGTGCTGACGACGGTGACACAAAACAATTCGGGTGGGACCGGCTGATTCAGCCTTTGGGTCAGGGATC
>JAKLFN010000340.1 GCA_022711195.1 Bacteroidota bacterium | reverse complement strand
GATACAGATAAAATTTCAACATTCTCCTGTCGTGGATTATTCTCTTTGGGAAAGGGCATCCAGCATCTGATTACAGAGCCATCGGGGACGACATCAGCATCGACGGTGATAGTATAAGTTACTTTTATTCTGACCGGTTTGAGAGAATCAGGATTTTCCTTCCAGACCTTTAAAACCTGTGCAGTATGCCCCAGTCTTTCGATCATTTCTGGATCGCGACTGTTTTCGATGGAGAGAACTTCTTTTTCCTCATGGAACTTTTTCAGAAGTAACAGATTAGATGCTGATCTGTTGAAATATCTTTTTTCTCCGTCAATATACCTCCATTCTATCCATTTCTTCTTATCCCATACGTTCAGCAGACTGTCATTGAAAGAGAGCTTATACCCTTCCAGTTTCTTAAGGAATTGTTCTTCTGTCAGTGAAAAATCAAGCCTTATTCTGTCAGATATAAGTGCCAGTGAATCAGCTTTACCTGAGAGCCTGGTTTCGTCCGGAAACAGGAGATTGAGGGAATCGGTTAACTGAGCCAGCTTTTGAAAATTTCCGTTTTCGTACTCATCTTCAATTCTGCTGAACAATTCCGAACTGTCAGGTCTGGTGCTGCATCCGGATAGTATTGTGATAAGAATAATTAATTTTAACAATTCTTTTATCTTCATTTCTGCATCATTTCTCCTTAAAAAGTAAAAATAGTTTTCTTTTGTCGATATATAAAAGAGAGTAATTGTTTTTATTTTTATTGCACTTAAATGTCAGATTTATTTTGAAGGATTATGAGTAAAGTATTATTGTTTTTAATATTTCTGGTGTTATCAGGATGTGGCAGGAGCAGTACTCGGACTGTTGTTTCAATTAAGAATGATAAATGGTATATCAACGGCAGGATTACAAATGAAGGATCTCCGGCTGAAGGCTTGCTTATGAATGTAAGAATGGTTAATTCGGTATTTGAAGACAGGGGTGATAAACTTCCGGAAGAATTTCAGGACTTTAAGCCCGGAAAAAATACTGACAATTTCATTTCAAAGTTACCTGAATATATTTCAAGCGGGGTCAATGCATTTACAATAGGTCTGCAGGGAGGAATGCCGGGCTATGAAGGTGCTATAAACACAGCTTTTGAGGGTGACGGGAAATTACGTCCGGATTATATGCAGAGGGTTGAAAGGATAATAAAAGAAGCAGATAAAAACTCGGGTATCATAATCCTCTCCTGCTTTTACCAGAGACAACATTCCCACAGTGGAATGCTCTACAGCAGGGCAGACATTTTTAATGCTGTTGAAAATACTGTAAACTGGATAAAAAACAAACGTTTCGGAAATGTAGTGCTTGAAATTTCTAATGAATTCATGCACGATGGATTTCTGTACTGGGGAGAGGGTAAATGGCTTGTAAGCATAAAGGGACAGGTTGAGCTTATCGGGTATGCAAAATCCCTGTATCCCCGTTTGCTGGTAAGCACCAGCGGGATGGGCAACGGACAGATGCCTGATTCAATCGTACAGGCTGCAGATTTTGTGACAATACATTTCAATACAACACGTCTTGAAAATTATGGCGAAAGGATAAATACTCTCAGGAAATCGGGTAAGCCGGTAATTTGTAATGAAGACGACAAAACCGGCAGGGATGGTGCGGCTGCCCTGGCCTTGTCAGTTATCAACGGCTGCAGCTGGGGGTATATGAACAACGACCAGAACCAGTATATGCCATTTATGTTTGAAGGGGTAAAAGATGACACTGTCGTTTATAACCTTATGAAAAAGGTCACCACACCCGGATATGTTATAAATGAACTATTGTATAAAACTTTTAATTAATTTGTATTTACTCTTTTAATATCTGTTAAAATTATGGTGTATGAAAACATCCTTGAGACAATCGGTCAGACACCTCTCGTCAAAATCAACCGTCTTAATGCTAAAAAAAATGTAAAGATCTGTGCAAAGCTTGAAGGATTTAACCCTTCCGGAAGTATAAAGGACAGAATTGCCCTGAGGATGATCGAGCAGGCCGAGGCGGAGGGATCACTAAAAAACGGGAAAATTATTATTGAACCTACTTCCGGGAATACCGGAATAGGCCTTGCAATGATAGGAGCTGTAAAAGGATATAAGGTTGAAATAGTGATGAGCAGCGCGGTATCTGTTGAAAGGATAAAAATGATAAGGGCTTTCGGTGCAAAGGTAACCCTTACCGACGGCAAATTGGGAACAGACGGAGCAATTCTTAAAGCCAGAGAACTGATGAGCCGGTTCCCCGACAGGTATTTTATGCCTGACCAGTTCTCGAATAAGTATAATAATATAGCGCATTATAAAACGACAGGAGAGGAGATATGGAAACAGGCAAACGGGAAAATCGACTATTTTGTTTCCGCCATCGGAACATCCGGTACTATAATGGGTGTCGGAAAATCTCTGAAAGAGAATGATCCCAAGATCAAGATTGTCTGCGCACATCCTGTAAAAG
>JAKLFN010000034.1 GCA_022711195.1 Bacteroidota bacterium | reverse complement strand
TTTGCCAGTGAAGGGTTGGTTACGCCAAAAGGAGGTCTGAACAATCGCATTGTTTTACCTGTGATTTTCCTGATCGCCTCCTCATTCTTATTCAATTCGTCGACCATACCGTCTCTCCACATGAAGTCGAACAGGTAACGGTGAGTATAGGAGTGTCCCCCGACAACATGACCCTCTTCATCTGTTCTTTTAATAATATCAGGATTCTCTTCAGCTTTATTGCCTATGCAGAAGAATGCAGCAGCGATACCTTCATTCTTAAGAATATCAAGGATGAGGGGCGTCGTCTCTCTGTCCGGCCCGTCATCGAAGGTCAGTGCAATGACTTTTTTTGTCTTATCTCCTGTGTTGTGTGTTCTTAAATACATTCCTGATCTGACAGAGGCTGATCCGTATGCCATCAGTATCAGCAATACAATAAGAGTGCCAATGTAATATTTTGATGAGAGTCCGGTGAAAAGATCCGCTGCGATCAGCAGAAGCAGGATCGCACCAAAAAAAATCTGGAGGTTACGGATCTTCAGCATGAGGAGACGACTATTGATGAATGGTCCCTGTTGCGGAGATGATTGTAGATCAGTATATTATTGATGGTTCCATAATGATGATCATCGGTTTTCATTATTTCCGGAACATGCTGATCTTTAATAATTCTGGCAGCCAGGGTTGTGGCAAAAGCCGTTGATGTGTCATATTCGCCGCACAGGTGCTTGTAATATAATGCAGGGATATTACTGAAAATGCCGGATCTTAGTTTCTGGTACAGCCGGTCTCCCTCATTATCTCCGTTGATGCCAAGGATCACAAGGTTGGGTTTTGCCTGGTTTTTCAGCAGTTCTTCGACCTCATCAAAGCCCTCCGGATTAAAGAGCGTCCTTACAGAAGTTATTGCGGCAACGCTTTTCTCTGTTTTATTTCTGCTTAATGCAAGAAAGGCTACCCCTTCACCGGCAATGCTTCCGTGAGTTTTGTATTCTCCCAGGCGGAGGTTGTTTACAGGCTCCTTTTTCCAGAATCCAAGCCTGTCGGTAATTGTGAACAGGTCGGGTGTAAGTTCATCGAGGGCGCCGGCAAGGATTTCATCTGCTTCTCCTTCAGCAAGCAGCATCAGGGCATCGAGAAGCGCGGTTTCGAACGAGAACCCCCGGTGACCGTATGTGCTGTTATAGCCATTACACTTCAGCATCAGGGCAATAGTTGCGGCTACCGTATTGTGTGTCGATTGTATGAATGGTGTTGGATTGAGCAGCTTCTCTTCATTTTCATAAATAGAGGAAAGGAATCTTCCAGTATCTTCAACACAACCCATGCCCGTACCTGTTATTATCGCTCCGGGTTTTTCCAGCCCCGCATTTTTCAGGCATCTCATTGCAGCGGTTACACCCATTTTTATGATCCTGCTCATACGCCTTGCTGCCATAGGATCAAGCAGTCCTGTGTATTGAGGCTCAACGCATTTAAGGAAGCGGACACCATTATAATCCCTGGGTTCCTGCAGAAACATTTCTTCAGTGAAACTATTCTGCGGCGAAATAGAGCTATATCCGTTTATATATGCTTCCATATCATATTCCTGTAAATATCAGGCTGGTATTGTTACCTCCGAATCCGAACGAATTCGAAAGAACATTCCTGACATTTGCATTTCTAATCAGATTGCCTTCCGGTACAAATTTCAGTTCATTCATCGGCCTGGAGAAATGCAGTGAAGGCCAGATACATTTTTCAGTGATTGCCATTACGCTGAAGACTGCTTCTATTCCTCCTGCCGCACCCAGGGTATGTCCGGTATATGCTTTTGTTGAGCTGAATGGAGGTACTGAACTTGCGAATAATCGTTCGATAGCTCTTCCCTCTGAAAGATCATTGTTCCTGGTTCCTGTTCCGTGAGCATTTATATAGTTTATTTCGGAAGGGTCCAATTGAGCCCTGGTGAGGGCTTTCTTCATGGAGAGGAAGGCTCCATCGCCATCGGGTGACGATGCAGTCTGGTGGAATGCATCACAGGCGTTTCCATATCCTGATACTACTGCCAGTGCTTTCCGGCCGGATCTTTCCACCGATTGTTCCGATTCCAGTACAAGATACCCGGCACCTTCGCCAAGTGTAAGGCCGTTCCTGTCGTCGTCGAAGGGCTTGCAGCCCCTTTTGTCGAGTATCATCAGGCTGTTGAAACCGTTCAGGGTAAAGAGGGTAAGAGAGTCGGCGCCGCCTGCAACAACCATATCGAGGATACCGCTGCTGATAAGCCTCGATCCCAGCAATATTGAGTTTGCCGAAGAGGAACATGCTGTGCTGATTGTCGTCACAATATCTTTTATTCCGCAGGCTCCGGCTATCTTTTCCGTGCTGTCGCCCATATCGTGAGTGATAACGTCCCTCAGGCGCCCGTGACAGTTATTCTTACGAAAGTGCTTATAAAATCTCTCTGTACGGTCCATCCCTCCGACCGTGGTGGCAGAGATAATTCCTTTCCTGATGCCGGGGCTATCGGTGAAACCTGACGAAGCAAGAGCTTCTCTGACAGCAATAAGCCCGAGAAGGGATGTTCTCGACCATGTTTCCCTGTGAGGAACGCCTGCAAGCTGTTTCAGCAGTTCGTTGGAGGCTTTTACTTCGGCAACGGGTATCTCGTCCTTATGTACAGAATCAATGAGTGTCAGGTTTCCGATGCCGCTCCTTGATGACAGCAGCGAATCGAGGACCTCTTTACAGTTTTGTCCTGTTGAAGAAATAATCCCCGTGCCTGTTATGTAAACTTTTCCTGACACAGGTTTTCATCCCTTGTTGTTTTCCCTTATGAATTGTGCCAGGGAATTAACCGAATAGAGAACTTTTTTACCCTCTTCGGGAGTATTTATTTTAAGGCCGTATTTTTTTTCCAGGAGAACAGTCAGTTCCAGGGCATCGATAGAATCGAGTCCCAGGCCATCGATAAAAAGCGGCGCTTTTTCATCTATATTCTCAGGCTTCATCTCAGAAAGATTAAGCACTGTAATTATCTCTTCCTTAAGTTTTTGTACGAGCTGTTCCATATATTATTTTCTGATATATACCGATTCAATTTCTGATACCGTAAAATTAGCAATTCCGCCATCAGTATGCTTCTTTTTTTCGATTAAAAAAATCACCGATTCATAGTCATTCCCATTGACTTCTGTCCACCCTGTTATACTGCAATCAACAATATCATTATTAAATAGTTGTGGCAGATAGTTTGCAAAAAACAGGGGATCGAATCTTTCCATGACAAAGAAATTTCCTTCACCGTTGATTTTGTTTTTTATGCATATTTCGCCGATAACAACATTTGGCAGGGTATAAACAAATACTGAAGGACTGGGGAAGTAATTGTCGCGTGAAGCTATTGTTTTCTGATGATTGCGGTCTGATTCAAGTGACGATGATGAGTTTGCCAGGATAATGCCAATCCTGTCAGCTTTATACCTGCTGTTGATATCAGTATCTTTCAATAATATCTCTGTCGTCAGGAATCCCAGTTTTGCAAGCTGATCCATCTTATGGAACTTGGGGTAGGAGATCCGGAAATGATTATAAGCTGCCGTCAGGAATTCCACAGTGTTGCTGCCCGGATCTTCAAACAACAGTTTTCCGTTGTGTACAACTCTGTGCTGGCGCAAAGTGCAGAAACCTGATATTACCAGTTGATCATTCATTTCCTGAAAAAAGTGATTGCAGCGTTACAGCCTCCGAACCCGGAAGCTATTTTAAGACACGACCTGATATCTTTTTTTTGAGAAGTCGTAATAATATTCAGAGGCATTGACACACCAGGTTCCTTAAATCCCAGTGTGCCGAATAGCACTCCATTCTGAAGCGACCATATGCTCATTACTGATTCGATAACACCTGCCGCGCCCAGGGTATGGCCCCAGTATCCCTTGAAGCTGTTGACCGGTATATTCTGCAATCCGGCCCTGTTGATGGCTATCGATTCCATTTCATCGTTGTATGGTGTGGCTGTTCCGTGGGCAGAGATGTAACCGATGCTGAGAGGGAAATCGCGGAGAGCTCTTTTTATAGCCAGTAAGAGTCCTTCGCCGGTCCTCGATGGACCCGAGATATGATTGGCATCATTTGTCGAAAATCCATCACCGGCAGCAACACTATCTTCTGCCATGTCTCCCTTTAATGTTGAAAGGATCAATGTTCCGGAACCTTCGCCCAGCGAAAGGCCGTCGCGTGAAAGATCAAAGGGCCGGCATGGTCCGCTGCTCAGCGATTTAAAGGAGTTGAAGCCGGAAAGAACGAACTCTGAAATTATATCGGTGCCGTTAATTATGCATGTATCGAAGCTGCCTGCTTTCAGAAGCCTTACAGCAGTAGTTATTGCCTGGATTCCGGATATGCAGGCATCGGAGATCACAAGTGGTTCATTGTACAACCTGAAATGCTTCCTGAGCACTCTTGCTGTATCCCACAGAAAGAGACTGTTGCCGGTGCTTCCTGATTCCAGCAGATCGATGTTACCTTTTGTTGTCGACAGGATGAATATTGTTTTTCTGTCTGCAATATCAATATCGGCATTTAAGAGGGCATCGTTAACAGAGCAGATGGCAAGCTGTTCGAAGCGAGTATATTTTCCGGGATCGGCTATCTGTGAAAATCTTTCAGAAAGGTGCCTGGTATTTACCAGAGACGCATAAAATGGAGTAGGTGCCAGCTTCGCATCTGATGAGAGCATAATACCGGTCTTGCCGGCGAGCAAGGCTTGGGCATTTTCACTAGTGGTAAAGCCCAGTGATGTGATAATATTGGCTGATTTAACAGTGACTTCTATTGCCATTTACCAGGATTTCAAATACCGGTCATCAGTCCCTGTTTCTTCTTCCATTCGAGGTAAAAGGGCGGGAAAGCAAGCAGCAGTTCATATTTTTTATTGAGAAAGACCTGAATTGTTGAGCCTGTCGCAACAATTTCACCCGATTTCTCGTTTAATATAGTATATGCATACCTGATCTTTGCAGCCTCGGTATCCACGAATTTAGTCTCTACAATTGCTGTATCTCCGTAAATAAGCGGTTTCCTGTAATTACATTCAATATTTACTATCGGAATAAGGATGCCGTTGTTGTAAAAATCGAGGTAGTTGATTTTATGTTGGTTCCCGAAATCCTCGCGGCCATCTTCAAAGTATCTGATATACTGGCCATGCCAGACGACACCCATCGAATCAACATCACTAAAGCGAACCCTCACCAGGGTTCTGGTAGATAAATCCATAATATAAGATATATATCCTGCTGCCGGACAGGGATATTAAGTGAAGAAGATAGCTATAGCTCCGTGAAGCAGCGCAAAGATCCCGAGGAGAATCCCGAGGAATTTGTGTGTCTTGAAGGAAACCTTGATGATCTTCAATCCTCCCAATATCTGTACAAGTATCAGCAGAAAATTAATTATGCCAAGTGGCAGTATCAGTTCGTACATAACGTCAGTTTGAAAATTTGATAAGAACAGGTTTTGCCCCTGTGCTGCCGTGCAGGTTGCAATTTCCCTGTATTTCGAACTGTCCCTCTTCATTAATTGTTGTTTTGTATTCGAGGGTAAAGTTTTCCGATTTGGGAAGAGACTCCTTAGTGAATTCCCAGCGTTTTACTTCCTTGCCGTTAAACTTAACGGTTACCCAATCGGTATGATGTGCCTTGCTGTTACCCTTATGTGTAACATTGATAATGAATGTGACCTCCGATCCTTTTTTTGCCAATGTCGGGCTCTTTACTTCCACGCTGGTCTTATTTGCCATCAGATTGAGTGATGCTGCCAGAAAAATTACCGGTACGAGAAACATCAGTCTTTTCATTTTTCCTTGTTTTTGGTTAATACTGTAGGACCTCCAAAAATATGAATTTGTTTATATAATTTCTCATTAAAACTTTTTAATATGTACAAAGCGACTGTTCTTCATCCTATCTCCTGTCGATCAGTTTGACAGGTTTCCTGCTCATGCTCGGATACTGTAGTTTGGCAATATAATCGGGCGACTCAAATGATATAGCCGGCGCCACCCTGAGTTTTGCCCTGAAGTGATCCTTTATAGCTTTTTCAAAGTTTTCAGAGGGATTTTCAGATCCCACCCTGATAAGTATTTCGTCGGTTCCGATAGTATTGGTATAGAGCTCGACGAGGTAGTTACGGACTCCCTCGATATTCTCGAGGATATCATAGAGTGCAGGCGGGTAGAGTGTCGTCCCTTTGTACTTGATCATCTGGTTCTTGCGTCCGATCACAGGTCCGACACGCATTGTCGTCCTGCCGCATTTGCATGGCTCATAGTGTGCCTCACAGATATCGCCCGTCTTGAAGCGCAGCAGCGGCATCCCTTCTACACCGAGAGAAGTGATAGTCAGCTCACCTGCTTCTCCTTTCTTTACCGGATTGTCGTTGTCGTCGAGAAATTCAGCAATGATCAGTTCGGGGTGATGATGACCGCCTGTTCCGCAGCGGCATTCAGTGAAAGAAGCTGCCATTTCTGTTGAAGCATAAGTTGAATAGAGCTTCATTTCAGGCCATTTCTCATGAATCTTCTTCCCGAGAGTGTTGAATGAAAAGTCAGTATTTCTGAGCGAGTCGCCTATACAGACAGCCTTTGTCACGCTTGATCTGTGATGGTCGATGCCGTTTTTTTCAGCATAATCAATAATGGTCAGCAGGAAGGATGGAACTGCAATGAGGGCTGTAGGGGAGAATCGTTTTATCGTATCCCACTGCAGCTCGGGGATCCCGTTTCCAACACGGATCATAGCCGATTTAAGCATCCTCGATCCGAGGTAGTAGGCCATACCTGCCATGAAACGTCGATCGATGGTTGTCATAAGCTGGAATATCTCCCTGTTGGTGCAGTCGGCACATCTGAATCCCAGGTATTCGTTGTATGCAAGCCGCCTGAGGTCATTCTCGGTCATGGCGTAAATTACAGGATCGCCTGATGTTCCCGAGGTAGTCATATAATCGATGATATCCTCCCTGCTGACACAGATAAAATCGGATGAGCGTTTCTGGAGGTCAGACTTCCTGGTCGGGGGTATTGATTCAAGGTCGGCAAGCTTTTTGATCCTGCCGGTCTTGATACCATTCGACCTGAAATGATCACGGTAGAAGGGCGATTTTGCATCGAGGTAGGCAAGGAGACCGGTAAGCTCCTTCTCCTGGAAAGAAATTATCTCTGAAAGACTCAGTTTTTCAATCTCTTTTTTCGGCATTTCCTGAATTTTTTAATGATTCGG
Organism: Bacteroidota bacterium; assembly: GCA_022711195.1. The sequence continues at coordinate 5,683 of JAKLFN010000034.1, read as the reverse complement.
CAGATACTCTTTCGAGGTCCGTTCTTATATCGTTGCCTGCAACTTCCTTTGAAAGAGCTGCCTGGTAATATTTATATGCATTTGAAAAATCTTTCATTTTGAAATAATAATCTCCCAGGTCTGACCATACCGACCAGAGCATGGGATTAGACCCCGTATACTCTTCTGCAAAGCCCTGCGGCAGAGGCAGCTCGTCCGAACGGTAGTTCCTTAGTTCTTCTTCCAGCTTCTTGTACTTCAAAAAGGAGAGGTAATCATGTGACAGCAGAAAAGTGTCGGCAGGAATTGACGAATGAATCTCGTAAATTTCTGTATTACTGTTGATCTCACCGGCTCTCAGGTTGAAGACCGTATTCATGTTATATTCAGAAAATTTTCCCAGCTGCCAGGGTGGTGTTGATACCCAGGCTCTTCTTTCCGAAGGTTTGAAAATGACCGAATGGTGGGCTATAAGCTGGTTAAGGGCAAGAGGATTTCCCATTCCCAGGTTCGCGTTTCCAAGACCATACCTGTTTCGCAGAATTGAGGCGGCCTCATTAACATCAATGACTGTGTCGAGATCAAGAAGCTCATTCATCCTGTCGAATCTGTATTTACTGTCGGAGCCGTTTATGTTTTCTGTGTTAAGCCTGTCATTACTGAAGGTACTGCCCTGGAAATGATTGGCACAAACTATCCTGTTTCCATCGGGCATGAAGAGATCCTGTTTCCGTGGTGTTTTCTCAATTATTGCAGAACGTCCGTCGGCGGCAGAACCTATCAGGATGGACTCCGATACGAACATTTTGCGCCTCGAGGCAATCTCTTCAGCCTCTTTTATATTTGCGGCATACTGGAGTATTTCCCTTGCTACGAGCGATACCGGTGCAGCGGCCTGTCCTGGTACAGATGACTTTGATGCATTGATAGTTACGGTGAGGCCTTTTTCGTTCATGCCGGAGACGACACCCATCATTCCTGCCCAGGTCACCATCATGAACCGGTGACCGGCTGAAGGCTTGATGAAGCATACTATTTTATTCTCGGCAAATTTCTTTCCTGCGAAGAAGTCAAAATTTCTGGCGACAATAAGCGATGAATCGGCGCTCTTTCCATCCCATACCGAGAAGGAGGTGCAGCCGACCATATTCAAGCCCTGAAGCGCATGCCCTATGTCGTGGGCAGCATGATAGTTGAGCTGTCGCTGGTATCCCGAACCGATAAAGTTGAATTCGGGGGAACAGGAGAATGAGGTGCCGTAGATCTCGAGCTTATATTCTTCAGGTATGTTCTTGTCGAGGTTCCTGTTGAACCAAGCCAGGAAATATTTTAGGAACCTGAGGTAGTTGTCGGAAGGGACCAGCACCCTGATCTGTTCGACGAAGGCATTTTCCTGGTAGTAAAGAAGTTCGCGGGTAAGGATACCTGCGGCAACTCCCCGTTCAAAGGGTTCTCCTTCGATATACATCTCCCAGAGGCCGTTTTCGCTTTTTCTGATCCAGTTATTTCCCATTGTATATGTGTTCTCCCCGGTCTGTATTCTTTCAGTCTTGAGGGCTGAGAGGTCAGATACCTCAGGAGGATGGTCGACAGCCACTATAAGGAACCAGACAACCATAAAAAGTATTAATGCTGCCAGCGAGAGGAGTGTCCATTTAAATATTGCTTTTACCGTTTTCATATTTTTCAGGCCTGTCGCATTTTATTAATAAGGTATTGTGTCCCTGTCAGCTCACTGCATGTAAGCACCGAACATATTGTAACTCCTACAACTCCGTGGACATTAATGTTTTGTCCGGTCAGCAGCAGATTAGGAATAGATGTACGCGGCATGACCATACTCCTGAGCGGGTCCCTGTAATCTTTCATCATACCGTAGAATGACCCGGTCGGCGACCCGATATAATCGCGGTAGGTGAGGGGCGTAGAGGTGTACCAGGCATCTGTTTTGCTTCTTATACCGGGAAAATCCCGTTCAAGAGCTTCGAACATCTTTTCAGCTTTCATCCTTTTAAATTCCCTGTATGAATCGCCTCTCTTTTCGACTTTCGTATCAGCCCATTCAGCAACATCATCCCATTTCATGTATGTGTTCACGATTATCGCGTCGGTATACTTTTCATTTTCCGACGATGGCGAGAAATGAATCATATAACCCGAAGGCCATGAATCATTGTCATAGTTTTGTGCTTCCCATACCTCGTTGGTCCTGAATACATAATAGTTGCTGTTTATGTATTCAAATGAGTTCTTTTTCATGGAGAGGTAAAGCGTGAAGGCGCCGGTTGTTTCCTCAATGCTATTAATACGGTTCCTGTATGCTGGCCTGAAGGGAGCGTCTGCTGCAATATTGAGAAGGGCTTTAGGATGTATGTTTGAGATGAAAGTCTCTCCTTCAATTATTTCCGAGCCATTGATTTTTACTGCTTCGATCTTGCCATTATGATAAATAAAGTCGGTTACTTCTGCCCGGCGCATGATAGTGCCGCCGTTGTCTGTTATGTATTCTGCGAGGAGGTCGCTTACCTGGGCTCCTCCGTCGATAAAACGGTAAGCACTGTTGATGAACGAGGAGTGTATGATCATCGGAAGGTATAGCGGTGACCGTTCCCTGACCCCGGCATAAAGGGGTGAGAGACCCAGGAGCACGTTCCTGAGAGTCTCGTTTTTTGTAAGGCCGCTGATGAAATGATCCATTCCTATGCTGAAGAAATCGAGGTATCCGGTCTGGTGAAATGATGTTTCCCTTAAGTTGAAAAGGTCAACAGAATCTGTTATCTCTTTGAGCTTCACACTATATTTCTTCAGGGCTTCCTGTTCACCCGGGAAGTAGCCGAGCATGGTATCGACGAATCTTTCGTGTCCCATGGCAAAATTGTATTCTTTTCCCCTGAACTTGACAATGTCATAACGATCCTCGTCCATACGTTTCAGTTTCAGGTTACCGGTAAGCCTGAAATAGCGGAAGAAATTGTTAAGGACCTGTCCTTCGTCCATGCTGCCGATATAGTGCATCCCGGTATCGAAAACAGAGTTGTTGCGTGTAAATGTCTGAAGGCAGCCGCCAAGCTGGTGATTTTTCTCCAGTATGCAGACATTATATCCTTCCCTGCTCAGGATATATCCGCACTGAAGGCCGCCGAGGCCGCTTCCGATAATTACCACATCATATTTCACTTTCTGCCGCTGTTTATTTCTGTTTATGCATTCCTGATCTGTTTTACCAGGTGCTGCAGATTGATTATTTCACCGCACGTCACCACTGAGCTGATTGTTACGCCGAGGATTCCATGCATGTTGGTATTTTGCCCGGTCAGGAAAAGGTTCGGGATCTTGGTCCTTGGAAGAACCATCGACTCCATAGGTTTATTATAATCTTTAAGAAGTCCGAATGCTGATCCGGCCCTTGTTCCTGTATAATCGCGCCAGGTGAGCGGTGTTGATGAATAATATGCTTCAACACAACTTGTTATGCCTGGAAACTCTCTTTCCATTTCACTGAGCAATATCCTGCTTTTTTCTTCCTTGAATTTTAAATATTCGTCTCCTCTCTTGCCGGTTGTCGTATCCTTCCACTTTTCGAGTTCGCTGAATTTCATATATGTGAGGACAGATGCGCTCTCGGCGTATGGATCCGATTTCGAGGTTGCAGTATGCATCATGGCATACATCTGAGGCCATTTTGAAGGATCATACTCCCCTGCCACCCAGGTATTCTCCTGTTTAAAATGGTAGAAGTTGTGGTTCATATACGGGAATGAATTCTTCTTAAAGACGAGGTAAAGTGTGAACATCCCCATAGTGTCTTCAATATTCTGTACCCGTTGGGCAAAACCACCGGAGACTTTAAGGTCGCCGATCATCGGAAGTATATTTACCGGATGTGTGTTTGAGATGAAGTATCTGCCCTCTATTTCATCGCCGTTTTCAAGGTTCACAGACCTGATCGACCCATTGTCGGAAGTAAACCTTACGGCCCTGGCATTTTTAAGTATTGTCCCTCCGTTACCTGTGATATTCTTTGCAAGTATATCGATCATGAGATTACTTCCATCGACCACTCTCCATGATGATTCGATAAATGAATTGCTAATGAGGGCATGCATCATCAGTGGCGTTTTCCGGTCGTGGCCTGCATACATCAGGTTATTGCCGGCAACGACATTCTGAAGGGTATAGTTTTTTATTTCTGACCTTATGTAATCTGCAGCGCCGGTACCCAGCGAAGGACATTCCAGCAGGTTGAATGGTTTATCGGAGAGGGAGTATAATGAGATAGACCGGCAGATATCCTTAATAGTGTCGAGGTATTTTGTGAGACTTTGCTTTTCTGCAGGAAAATACTCCAGCAGACGTTCTTTAAGGTTTTGATGTCCAATGGCAAGAGGATATCTCCCTGAAGGAAGGTTTATTATGTCGAATCCCTGCGCATCGAGTCTCTTAAGCTTCAGCTTTCCTGTCAGACCGAAGTATTTGAAATACTGGTTCAGTATCTGTCCGTCATCTAAACTTTCAGTGTAATTGAGTCCTGTGTTGAAGAAGCAGCCTTTTCTGCCGAATGACTGAAGCGACCCGCCCAGCCTGTTATTCTTTTCGATCAGGCATACATTGTAGCCTTCCTTGCTTAAAATATTGGCACACAGAAGGCCTCCCAGTCCGCTTCCAATAATAACAATATCATATTTCATCACAGGATACAGGAAGATTTTTAAAGATGGTAAAGTTAAGAAAAACTGTTACTTTTGCGCAAAATCAGGAAGCGATGTTCAGAGAAGAAGATTTTGAGGACCTTCGTCCTTATGATGATCATGAGATTAATCCTGCACTGCGAAGGATCATCGCAAATCCTTACTTCGATAAGATTGCCGGATTTTTTTTCAGTGTTCAGGATATCAGCCGTATTAAAGAAGTACTCTCCTCAACATCGTCGGCACATGATTTCCAGGTTCAGTTCATGCATCCTCTCGTAAATTCGATAGTTCAAAAGACATCCGACGGACTTACCGTTGACGGATTTGAGCAGCTAACCCCGGGAACACCATATCTCTTTGTCGGAAACCACCGCGATATTGTTCTTGATTCTGCAATTTTACAGGTTCTTTTGCTTGACAACGGGCATAAGACTTCGGAGATAACCTTTGGCAGCAACCTGATGATCAACGACTTCATTGTTGATTTCGGCAAGGTGAACAGGATGTTTAAAGTGGAACGGGGCGGGAACAAAGCTGAACTGATACGAATCTCACAGAAGCTCTCGGCATACATAAGGCATACTATAAAGAATAAAAAAACATCTGCATGGATAGCACAGAGACCGGGCCGTACAAAGAATGGTTCGGACAAGACTGAAGCCGGACTTCTGAAGATGTTTAACATGAGCGGAGGAGATGATTTTAAGGATTCTTTCAGGGAGCTGAATATTGTTCCCCTGTCGATCTCATATGAATATGAACCATGTTGTGCCCTGAAGGTAAAGGAGCTTCTTCTGACAATGAAAAACGGAAGCTACAGGAAAGAGCCTGGTGAGGATCTTAACAGCATCGTTACGGGTATCACAGGGAATAAGGGAAGGATACACCTTTCAGTGGGAAAACCGGTGAACAATTTTATCGATGCCATTGATGATAAGGATACGCTTAACAACAAGCTGACCAGGCTTGCGGAAATGATCGATGAAGTTGTCTACAGCCAGTACAGACTCTGG
>JAKLFN010000339.1:774-2483 GCA_022711195.1 Bacteroidota bacterium | reverse complement strand
AATAAAATGAGAAAGAACACTCCCCTCAACCTCAACCTTATCCTTATCCTTAACCTTAGCCTCAGCCTCAGCCTCTGCCTCAGCCTCTGCCTCCTAGCAGGCCTTTTTACATCATGCAAATCAGGAACAAAAAAATCTGCAGAAACCAGCACTCCTGCTTCCATTAAACAATTCGGACTTGTTGAGGCCTGGCGGACCGACACACTTCTTCTTACTCCGGAATCAGTGATCCTGGATAAGAAAAGGGATATTCTCTATGTGTCGAACCTGAATTTTGAACCACGAAAGAAAGATGGCAATGGCTTTATTTCGAAAATTGACAAAACTGGTAAGATCATTGAACTGCGCTGGATTGAAGGACTCAGTTCCCCAAAAGGAATGGCAATAGTGGCTGATACATTATTTGCTGCTGATGTCGATGAGGTAGTAGTTATGGATATCCCGACGGGAAAAATTATCCGGAAGATCCCTATAGCAGGTGCAGGGATGCTGAATGATATAACTTCTGATAATGAAGGTAACCTTTATATTTCCGATACTGATGCAAATAAGATCCACAAATATTCAGGAGGGAAAATTACGGAATGGTTTACTGAAGGACTGAACGGACCCAACGGACTTCTGTTCGATGGTGAAAGGCTTCTTGTTGCATCACAGGGCGGACAGGATGTCGCTGAGATTGATATCAGAACAAAAACACGTACACTGATAACAACAGGTGTTAACAGGGGTGACGGGATAGCGTATACCGGAATTCCTGATTATTATATTGTGACAGACTGGGAAGGTGAGATCTTTATTATAAATCCCGATAACAGCAGGATTTCACTGCTTGCTCCGAAAACAACCGGCAGCAATACCGCTGATGTTGAATTCATTCCTGAAATGAATCTCCTGCTTGTTCCGACCTTCTTTAAAAACTGTATTGTAGCATATACCCTGACCGGGAAATAAAAATGGATTTCTCCAAAAAAGAGAACATAACCCGAAGAAGGCTTATTAAAGGGGTAATCGGTGCAGCTGTTTGTAGTTGTGCATGTTTTTCATTGGATTTTCTGACTGTCTCAGAAGAGGATAAAATCAAAGACGGCAAGAACAAAGAACATCTGGCAGCTGCATGCGGAACATATTGCGGAGCCTGCCCGGCTTACATTGCCAAACATTGTGAAGATGAGCAAATAAAAATAAGATTGCAAAAGAAATTATCATCCGGACCACCCAAGTCACTGAAGGGGATCCCTGATCCAGGTTGGATGGATGGCCTTCTTTGCGACGGCTGTCTCAGTGGCGGCATGCTTGCTGCCCATTGCCAGAACTGCTCAATAAGGAAATGCGCGGCAAACAAACAGAGTGATTCCCGTTGTTCTGACTGTGGAGAGTTACCCTGTTATCGCATTACTAATTTAATTAATAGCTATCGGAACGGGGACACATGGATTTTCAATTAACTCATCAATGATAACTCTCCCGCATCTTTATTATCATCTCCGGATATTTTCTAAGATTTTCGATATATTTTCTGCTTTTCATCCTTTTTATCCTGGACTCAAGATATATCGCCTCCTCAATTGTTTCACAAGGAATTAACAAAAACAACTCCCAGTCAGAAGCTTTGGAGCTATATGATTTGCTTCCAAAAAATCCATTATTATGAAGTTTAATCCTTTCTTCAATCTCACAGGTATATCCGATATAATATCGGTTAACTG
>JAKLFN010000339.1:0-764 GCA_022711195.1 Bacteroidota bacterium | reverse complement strand
GGCAAACAAACAGAGTGATTCCCGTTGTTCTGACTGTGGAGAGTTACCCTGTTATCGCATTACTAATTTAATTAATATGGGCGGCTTTCTGCACCGCAAAGAATACCTTCCAAACCTTGAAAAAATTCGTGAGATGGGCGTTGCGGCATGGGTTAAATACGAAGAAGAGCGCTGGCTTTGTCCCCGGTGTGGCCTGCCAATGAGCTGGTATGACGCCGGATGCACCATATGTGGTGAGCCAAGATCTAAACAACTGTTTCCGTTGAGTTAACCCACATTGCAGGTAAAGCTAGTAAAAACAGACAAAATTCTGTTCATAACCGTTATTTTATTAACAATTCTGAATAGGGCAAAATGCAATATTCAGATTTTCAGGTATTAATAAATTGCTGATTTATCTAAATCAAAATGTAGTCCCCCCGCTCTTATTGCTGAACAGTAAGGAGATGCGTAGCTTTGTAACATGTTTATCAAACCATTTTTTAAACATAATAAAACCACCGGAGAGCGTTACACTGTATTTAAGCTTTGCGAGAGCTATCGCTTAAATTGGGGCATCCATCATCGCATAATCATTAGTTTTGGCAGGTTAGAAGAGCTTGAAACGGTAGAACAAAAGAAGCTGCTGGCTACTCGGGTAGAAGAATTGATTATTAACGGGGGCAACAGCCTTTCTACAAGTGCTGTCGATGAGCAAGTGGAGCAATTGGCCCAGCATTATTTTGCGGAGATAAAGAGTAGAAAGCGATATGATGTAAAGCAGG
>JAKLFN010000338.1 GCA_022711195.1 Bacteroidota bacterium | reverse complement strand
TTCTCCTTTATATATTGCTGAGCAGCCCGGTCTGCCTGATTGAATATATATACCTGCTAAATAACAGGGCATACAGGATCTTCCAGTATGGATTATACACCTACAGCGCCCAGCTCATTCTGGTAGTCACTCCGCTGCTTTTCGGCAAGGATGTCATCTGGTCGATATACGGAATGCTGGCAGTGTCGGGTGTGCGGTGGATATGGCTTATCATACTTTTACGGCGCTATACCCTTATAAAGATCTCTCCCGAGTTCATCAAAGAGCATCTCTATCTTGCCACACCCCTCATCCTGACCACGCTGATCAGCGGATCGGGGCAGTATACCGACGGCATAATAGTCTCGGTGGTTTACCGCGACCCAGACCAGTTTGCCTGGTTCAGGTATGGCGCAAAGGAGTTTCCGCTGGTTCTTATGCTTGCCAACGGGCTCAGCAATGCCATGCTTCCAGAGTTTTCCACCCGACGGCATATGGAGGAGGCGCTGGCAAGAATCAAATATAAATCGAAACGGCTGATGCACATTTTGTTCCCTCTTACAATAGTCATTATGATCTTTGCAAGATGGTTCTACCCCCGGCTCTTTAATCCCGATTTTCTGAGAAGCGCCGATGTATTTCTTGTGTATTCGGCCATGATAATTCCCCGCCTCATATTTCCCCAGACCATTCTTGTGGGAAGAAAGAAAACCATGATCACATTTATCTCTGCAATTATCGAGCTGTCTGTAAATATACCGCTCAGCCTCCTCATGATAAAATGGGGTTACAATATTGTGGGAGTGGTGCTCGCCACTTTCATCTCCTTTACCATCGGAAGGATCTACCTTGTTCTTTATGTCTGGATAAAGATGAAGATAAAGCCTTCTGAGTATATCCCTGTGAAGGTATATGCGCTTTATTCATTTCTCCTGGCGCTGGTGTTTATACTGATCGACCACAGGATCATTGATATACGGTAGAGAGGCGTCAGGCCATAGGCTTAGGGCTCCAGGCAGCAGCAGGGCAGGGGTGGGCATATTTTAAAAATCTGACTATATTTGTTAAGTTAATAGCGGGTAACTGCTGACTTAGAATATTGTAAATCAGATATTTATTCTTATGCAGATTATCGAAGTAACGACCGGCCGCGACAAAAAGAAGTTTCATGATTTTCCCAGGCGGCTATACCGTAATGATCCCAACTGGGTTTGTCCTCTCGACTCTGTAATCGAATCGGTATTCGATCCATCACAGAACCATTCTTTCCGTAACGGTGTGGCAGCACGCTGGATACTGAACGATGATAAGGGAAAGACAATAGGCCGTGTTGCTGCATTCATCGACAAAATAAGGTCCTCGGCACAGAAACAGCCGACAGGAGGAATGGGATTCTTCGAAGTGATCAACGACAGGGAAGCTGCCTTCATGCTTTTCGACACGGCAAAAGAATGGCTGGCAAAACAGGGCATGCAGGCTATGGACGGGCCGATAAACTTTGGGGAGAATGACAACTTCTGGGGATTGCTTATTGACGGCTTCATGCAGCAGGGATACGGTATGCCTTACAATATGAACTATTACAAGGCGTTTTTTGAGGAATATGGTTTCAGGAACTACTTTGAACAATACTCATATCACCGTGAAGCCAGAAATGAAAAGGGCGAATTCACCCGCTTCCCGGAACGACTATGGAAAGTCGCGGAGTGGGTAGCAAAGAAACCGGGTTACTCATTCCGGCATTTCGAGTTTAAAAATGCACGGAAATATATAGAGGATATCTGCGAGATCTATAATTCCACATGGCTGCACTTCAAGGACGATTTTACTCCTATCGTGCCTGATATCCTCGAAGAATCAATGGTCAAGGCAAAGGCAGTCATCGACGAGGAGACAGTTATTTTCATTTACCAGAACGACAAGCCCGTGGGCTTCTGGGTTCTTCTTCCCGACCTGAACCAGATCCTCAGGTATCTAAACGGGAAGCTTGATCCCATCAGCATGATCAAATTCCTGTACCACAAGAAAACACATAAGATGACACGCCTGAGGGCTGTAGTGGGAGGAGTAAGGCATTCACACCAGAACCAGGGTATCGAGGCAGCAATCTTTTATCACCTGTATGGGGTTTTCGCTGATAAGCCATGGTACCGTGAGATAGAACTGTCGTGGGTGGGTGATTATAATCCACGAATGATGGCCAGCAACGAGGCTCTGGGTGGTATAAAAATGAAAACACACTGTACTTACAGGTATCTGATCGACAGCAATCTGCCTTTTTTGCGTTTTAAGGACGAAATGGCAGAGAAGCAGAAAAAGAGAGATGAAAATAAAGAAGAAGTGAAATAATTTAAAAATTAATCTTGCAATTTCCGGATTGTTGATTAATTTTGCAGTCCCTAAAGAATAACATATTTTTATTATAAAGAATTAAAATACAAAACGATGAAACAGGGTATACATCCGGAGAATTACAGGTTGGTGGTATTTCAGGATATGTCGAACG
>JAKLFN010000337.1 GCA_022711195.1 Bacteroidota bacterium | reverse complement strand
CAGCTCCTCGAAAAAATTGAATCACTGCTGAAGTAAGCCTTGATCATTCATGATCAGGATAAGCGGAAATATGCCTGAATTCCTTTAAGAATTCCTCATTCTCATCACGCCATCTTTGCTTTTCAATGTTTATGTCCTCCCTGTTCAGCAATACACTCCTCATACCACTGTCGCCGGACAAAATATCAAAAGGCATAAGCTTTTCCTCATATTCATAGGGAGGTTCGTTGAATTTCAATGACCCGGGTCTGGACGTCCGGATAATAGCATCAAAGATCTCCAGCGCTGCACTTACCGGACAGAACTTTTTATGATCCGTCACATGGATCTGTATGCCATGGCACAACTGGCCGGCATACTTGTTAAAGGTTGGTATGAAATCATGCTTTCTGAAGATGCATCCGGCAATCTTCCTTTTTTCAAGTTCCGCGGTGAGCTTTACCGGATCAATGAACGGAGACCCAAACAACTCAAAAGGGATCGTCGTTCCTCGTCCCTCCGACAGGTTGAGCCCCTCGATCAGAACAGTGCCAGGATATACAATTGCTGTCTGAAGGGTCGGCATATTGGGCGAAGGAAGTACCCAGGGAAGTCGTGTCTCATTGAACAAAGTGTCTCTTCTCCAACCTTTCATCCAAACAACATTCAGCTCACAATGGCTGTAGTATTTTTCCTTAAGCCATAAGGCGATTTCACCCATTGTCATCCGGTGGCACATCGGTATCGATGCTCCACCCACGAAGCTGAAAAACTCCTCCTTCAATACCGGACCATCGACAGGCAGTGCAGAGACAGGATTTGGCCTGTCAAGTATCCATAACGGTATTCCTTTTTCCGTGCATGCCTCCATGCATAGTTTCATCGTCCAGGCATAAGTATATAGCCTTGCTCCAACATCCTGGAGATCAATAATAAATGCATCAATATCTTCCAGCATGCCTGGTGTTGGCTTCCTGTTCCTGCCATAAAGGCTGTGCAGCGGTACATTGTAATATGGATGGACGCCACCTTCCCATTCAATCATATTGTCCTGGGTTTGACCGTAAAGGCCGTGCTGCGGTCCGAAAAGAGATGCCAGCCTGCATTCCCTGTGATCCGAAAAGAGATCGGCAATATGAACATAATCGCTGTTAATACTTGGAGCATGACACAATATCCCAACCTTTCTGCCTTTCAGCTTCTTCGGAAAGTTCATAAAGATCTGTTCCAGCCCGGTAATTACCATAGCTATCGTTTTACTTACAATTTTAGCTACTTTTCGATTATCTTTTCTATGTTTACGTCCTGAAAAAGTATATCATGAAATTAAAAACTCTATCCGGATACCTGCTCTCTGCAGTATTTCTGCTGGCAGTCTCATGCAGCAAAAAAGATGTACAGAAGATAACAATCCTCGAAACGACCGATCTGCATGGTGTAATCATGCCCTTCGATTATATTGAGAAGGAGCCGCTCGATGCTTCGCTGGCTAACAGTGCCACATATATCAGGCAGCTCCGCGAAAGTGGAGAGACGGTATTTCTTCTGGATAATGGTGATAATTTGCAGGGTCAGCCTGCTGTTTACTACTACAATTTCATCGATACGATGTCTCAGCATTTCCTGTCAGCATCGATGAACTGGCTTATGTATGACGCAGCAACGGCAGGAAATCATGATATTGAGACCGGCCATCCGGTATATGACAGGCTGAGCCTTGAGTACAACTTTCCGCTGCTGGCTGCAAATGCTGTCGATAAAGTGACAGGGAAACCATATTTCACGCCATTTGTGATACTTAAAAGAGACAGCATACGAATAGCGGTCCTTGGGCTTATAACACCTGCTGTCCCCACCTGGCTCCCGGAAAAGCTTTATTCCGGGATGGAATTCAGGGGAATGACCGAAACAGCAAAATTATGGATGCCGGAGATACTCAAGCAGAAGCCCGACCTCGTCGTCGGCTTGTTCCACTCCGGTTTCGACAGGAATGAAATAGGTTCAGCCGACGGCAAAGTAATTCCTGAAAATGAGGTAGCGGCAGTAGCTTATAATGTTCCGGGTTTTGATATTATCTTTTGCGGACACGACCACCGGGCTGCCAACGAAAAAATGGCCTGCATCGACGGGGATTCTGTTCTGATTCTTAACGCCGGAAGCCGCTCGGAATATATTGCACAGGCCGATGTGACGTTCACCACGAACAAGTTAACCGGAAAGAAGAAAATCGTTACAGCAGGGAAACTGGTGGATGTTAAAAGATTCAAGCCGGATCCTGATTTTATGGAGACTTTTAAAGATCAGGATGCTCTGATCAGAGAATATGTAAATAAAGTCATCGGAAAATCAACAGCTTCCGTTTCTTCGCGTGATTCCTATTTTGGTCCTTCTGCATTTGTCGGAATGATTCACCGCGAACAGCTGGAAATTACCGGAGCCGATATTTCTTTCGCCGCCCCCCTCTCATTCGATGTTATGATCCCGAAAGGAGATATTACCACGGGTGACATG
>JAKLFN010000336.1 GCA_022711195.1 Bacteroidota bacterium | reverse complement strand
ACTAAGATCAGACAGCCGGCAGAGCGACAAGTCAATACTCACAGCCCTCGACAGGGCCGGTGCAAAAATGAGCATCAGTGATAATTCGGTTGCCATCATGAGGTCAGATTTGGAAGCATTTGAATTCGATTCAACTGAATCGCCCGACCTCTTCCCTCCTCTTGTTGCACTGGCATCATATTGTAATGGTGTGACTGGTATTAAGGGAGCCAGACGGCTTATCCACAAGGAGAGCAACAGGGCAGATGCACTGGTTGAGGAGTTTGGCAAGCTTGGGATAAAGGTTGAGGTGAGCAATGATTATATGATTGTGACAGGAGGAAAAGTCAACGGTGGGAAAGTGAACTCTCATGAAGATCACCGTATTGCTATGGCACTGGCTGCAGCAGCTCTCGGTGCCACAGGAAAAGTGGCTGTCAGGGATTCACATTGTATCGGTAAATCATACCCTGAATTCTTTGATGACCTCAGGAAGGCAGGGGCCCAGATTTATGAATAGGTTAATCTTGAATGTTTTATGATATAATTTCAATTATTTTCACTGAAATTTTGAAAAATATATATCCTTTCTAATATTTTTGTTTATATTTGCATTCATGATAGCAACAAGGGTAAATATCTGGTCGTGGCGCAGCAAAATAAATGATGCTGTGAAACAAGCCATATAGGTTATCCGTATAAGATATTTTAAGGGCACACTGTTCACAGCGTGCCCTTTTTGTTTTTGAAATTTATTAACCACTAAAATATCAAACCAATGAAAAAATCGACGAAGATCCTTTTATCCGAAAAAGAGATGCCGCGCCAATGGTATAATATTGCGGCCGACATGCCAAACAAACCCATGCCCCCGCTCCACCCTGTAACACGCGAACCAATCGGCCCCGATGCCCTGTCAGCCGTCTTCCCTATGGAGCTGATCAAACAGGAGGTATCCACTGAAAGGTATATCGACATCCCCGAAGAGGTCGTAAATCTTTACAAAACATACCGCCCGTCACCACTATACAGGGCTTATAACCTCGAGAAATCACTGGGCACAAAAAGCAGGATCTATTACAAGTATGAGGGAGGAAACTACTCCGGCTCACACAAGGCTAATACCGCTATCGCCCAGGCCTATTATAATAAAAAGGAGGGCATCAGGAGGATTACAACCGAAACCGGAGCCGGACAGTGGGGTAGCGCCATGAGCTTTGCCTGTCAGCACTTCGGTCTTGAACTGCTGGTCTTTATGGTGAAGGTAAGCTACCACCAGAAACCCGGACGAAAGCTCCTGATGAACAGCTATGGAGCTAAAGTCGTTCCCTCACCAAGTAACATGACAGAATCAGGAAGAAAGATACTTGAGAGCGATCCCGACTCACCGGGAAGTCTCGGTATTGCAATATCGGAAGCCATGGAGATCGCCATGCAGGACCCGTACACAAAATACTCCCTCGGGAGTGTTCTTAATCATGTTATCCTTCATCAGACAATTATTGGCCAGGAGGCTCTTGCACAGATGGCTAAGACCGATGACTATCCCGATGTTGTTATAGGTTGTTTTGGCGGCGGATCAAATTTCTCAGGAATTGCATTCCCGTTCCTGCGCGAAAACCTTGTCAATGGAAAGAAAACAAGGCTTCTGGCAGTAGAGCCTGCTTCGTGCCCCAAGCTGACGAAGGGTAAATTTATGTACGACTTCGGTGACTCGGCAGGTATGACACCTCTCCTTCCCATGTACACCCTCGGACACGATTTCATCCCAGCAGGCATTCATGCAGGAGGACTAAGGTACCATGGTGCAGGAGTTCTTGTAAGCCAGCTTCTTAAAGATAAACTTGTTGAAGCAAAAGCAAAGCTGCAGAGGGAATGTTTCGAAGGCGCTGTGCTCTTTGCCAGGAACGAAGGTATATTGCCGGCTCCCGAATCATCCTATGCTATCGCCGGCGCTCTCGATGAGGCACGTAAAGCAGATATTGAAGGGGTATCAAAAACCATTCTGTTCAATCTCAGCGGCCATGGACATTTCGATATTTCGGCCTATGAGAAATATTTCGAAGGCAACCTGCCCGATCATGAGATGACTGCTGCCGAAGTGGAAGAGGTGATAGCAAAAATCAAGCTGCCTGACTAGCTCCCCTGCATCCCCCTAAAGGCTATGACCCCCCTGCCCCCCTAAAGGGGGGTTAAACCCATTAGTCATTCAAATCTTGTATTGGATTATAGCCCCCCTTTAGGGGGGTTGGGGGGTTAGGCGGATGGGGGGCTGAAGATCTAAAAGTCCGAATAATCCGTCGGATGACAGAGAAATGCTTTTGTCGCTGAAGTATTTTTCTGGTACTCTTCCTTTGCTTTGAGAGAGAGCCAGTCGGGATGATTCCTGAAAGCGTTCCAGTGATCATCGTGCGACTTCATGTCGGCATAAGTGGTAAGATACATAAGTCGCGGCTTAAGAGAGCCCAGCATTACCTGCCCGTAAAAGACGGCATTCGATCCTACCTTTTCAAAGATG
>JAKLFN010000335.1 GCA_022711195.1 Bacteroidota bacterium | reverse complement strand
CGCAAATAGAGAACATCGAGTCCTTTGGCCTTTGCAACCTCAGCCTGCACGATATCACTGGTAATGAACTTTGCATCGTGTTCTATTGCGGCGCTTCGTATGAGTGCATCGATCTCCCCGCCGCTGGCAAGTTTGACCTGTTCGAGTGAAGGCCGTACTCCGGTAAAGATGATCTGTATTAACCCCTCTTCTGCCATTTTACAGAGCGCCTGCAGTTCAGTAAGACCGGAAAAGCCAATCTCCCTCCCCTGGTTGGCCTGTGCCTCAAGTTCAGCCACAACAGCTTCGGGTATGATTATTGATGCCTCTTTATATTCGCCGTTTTTTATCATCGAAGTGATACGACCATCGATAACGACGCTGGTATCAGGTACTAATTTCAAAATCTCACCTATTTTTTTGTTTTTATCCTATTGTCCGGATTGCTATACCCTATTTTCTGGATGTCTATACCCATTTTTCTTGATAGATCCAGCGAGTATTTTATTACCATTCTGATGTTATTATTTTTCCCTGTCGGTTCGTTCTTATATAGTGGAAGTTGGCAGAGTTGAACCGAATGAAATAAAAACCAGGGTAGATGTTTAAAAACAACAGAGAACAAGGATGATCTACCCGAGAGTGGAGGTGATTTCAAATACTCATTCTGATTAACTGATTCAGAGAATCACGGGTAATCTGAGGTGAATGTCAAATGCGAGATCTTATTTTGAACCAACGAAGGATCTCGGAGCAAGTGAACAGGAAAATGAAAATTTTAAAAAATCATAACACAGAATAACCATTTTCAGGATCAGTCTTTGGCTTTTTTTGTATACACCTCTGAAGGATTAAAAACCCGCTCGGAAATAATCTCGTCATCGATGGTCCTGTAAAAGCAGGTCTGATATCCGGTATGGCATGCAGCACCCGTCTGTTCAACAAGGTAGAGAAGGCAGTCTTCGTCACAATCAACCAGGATCTGCCTCACTTTTTGCACGTGGCCGCTTTCTTCACCTTTTTTCCAGATTTTTCTCCTGCTCCGGCTGAAATAATGGGCAAATCCCGTATCTCTTGTAAGGGAAACCGCCTCTTCGTTTGCATACGCTACCATCAGGACTTCAAGCGACATAATATCCTGTACTACTACCGGAATCAGGCCGTCAGTATAATGCAAATCAAGCATATGTCAGACTCCATTCAGACTAATTAACAGACTATAGAACATATCCCCAAAAAAGAGCGCAATGATCATCCCTGCACTAATCGGAACGATGAACGGTATGCCGTAGGTAATCCAGACCCTCCCTGCTTTTTCGAACAGTGCACACTCATTCCTGAACTTGTCTGGATTGCGGCGAAGATCAACGGTATAGATCCTCCCTTTTCCTGTAGCCATTCTCCTTATTGCTTCACCGATACCTATAAACCGACGTTTGAGCACACCGTCGTCTTCTTCGAATTCTTCCATGACAAAACCATGGCTTTCCAGTATCTCGGATCCAACAACCGGATAGGCGATGAACAGGTATGGAAACGGAGCAGTATTCCCCTTCTTGAAATTATATAGGTATATTGCAACCGGAGTAAGGAGGTTGATGAGAACGGCATTGATAAGAACACTGAAAGGAAAGAACGCATGGGGAGGCACACCTAAAAGAGGAGTGAAAGGGAATGCCGGGATACAAACTGATATGAAAATCAATGCCCAGGCATCGGCACCGCCAAAAAGATTGAAATAAGCGAACAGGTAGAAGAACAGAGAGAATATGATGGCCATAGCCCCCAGATACAAAGCTATGGCGAATTCCCCTCTTGCGATGAGAAGGATGTAAAAAAGAGCTGAAAATGGAATGCTTATCAAGAGCATCGGATACCATGTCCGGAAAGGCACTCTCCGCTCCCGGATGTCAAGTAATGAGGCATAACAGAGGGTTGCAATAAATGCCACGGCGGGAATAATGAGCAGGGGTATCAATGTTCTCCACTAAACAATCTCCGTTATTGTTAATATTTGTCGCCTTCTTTTTTGAAGGAGAAGAAATAAGACAAACAGTACCCATCAGCATATGAGATAGAAATATGGAAATTCACAGTACTTGGGGGAGAAGCAGTGTCGGGCACTGCTGAAATCATTGAATCGCTGGTCCGGGAGGGAACTCCCGATGGGGTCTTTCTGTACTCTGATCTTTTACAGGCAGCTTGTGATATGCACTGTGATGGTGCCGCAATAAGTAGTGGCGTCAGAAAAAAAAATTATATCCTTTTCTTGAAGGGAAAGCCGGAAGGTGCCGTCTTGGCTGATGGGAAAGGGGAACTGTATGGTGACAAGGCAATCTACCTCATAGAGCCGAGTGACCAGTTTACTCTTTATCGTCTCATACCACCATTGGTCGAAAGGATTATTTTAACCTGCAGGATTTATGATAAAAGTCATCTTATCTGTCACCAATCGCTTGCCCCGGTTGAATTCGGAAAAAAGGCAGAGGGTGTTGGAAGGGCTGTCATTGCGTTAAAAAAAGACG
>JAKLFN010000334.1 GCA_022711195.1 Bacteroidota bacterium | reverse complement strand
ATCGATACATTTATTTACGGTTGCCCGGTATAACCAGCTTTTAGGATGTTGAATTATTTTCCCGCTGCTTGTCTTATTGAAGAAATCGATGAATATTTCCTGAAGGATGTCTGATACATCTTCAATATTGCCGACCATTCTTGCGGCAACACGGAACATAGTCCTGTAGTTCTCTGCGTATATTTCTTCGAACGAATTCAAAAAAGACTATTATTTTATTATTAGGCGTACAACCATACTGTTTTGTGACAAAAGAATATTTTTCTTTTGTCGTGTTCTGATCCAAAATTCGTTAAACTTTATCAGCTTACCAATTATTGCCATGAGGGATTCCTCTCCGGAGGTATATATTAAGGTCTCAATAACGGATGTTCCGGAAAATGGTAGCCGTACACTATTTATAACAGGCTGCTGTTTTTAAGGAATTTTAATACGAAACAATTTCAAACCTGCCATTCTTTAGGTATGTTTGACAGCATATTACCTTTAACAACATTCACTATGGATCTCAAAAGACGCAATTTCATAAAGCAGTCGGCTGCCACGGCAGCGGGACTTGCAGCAGGTGCATTTATTCCGTCTGAACTGCAGGGCGGGGTGCCTGATAAATCAACGATCAGGGAAGTGGTGGTAAAACCATCGGCAAGGCCTGCTCCAAAAGAATCAATAAAATTCTCGGTAATAGGGCTTAACCACGCACATATAACCGGGATGGTCAGGGCTCTGATTAGCGGCGGCGGAGAGCTTGTATCGGTCTATGCAAAAGAGGAAGACCTGCTGCGGGGCTTCACCCGGACATTCCCGAAGGTAAAGATTGCCGCGAGCGAAGAGGAGATTCTCGGAGACAAGTCGGTACAGCTTGTTGCCAGCGCCTCAATTCCTGTGGAGAGGGCGCCACTGGGCATAAGGGTGATGAAAGCAGGGAAGGATTTTATGGCTGACAAGCCGGGGATAGTAACCCTTGCCCAGCTTAAGGAAGTAAAGAAGGTGCAGAAAGAGACTAAAAGGATATATTCCATAATGTACAGTGAGCGGCTGGGTGTACCTGCGGCCATTCAGGCCGGCGAACTGATAAAGGAGGGAGCTATCGGCAAGGTTGTCCAGACAATAGGACTTGGTCCTCACAGGATGACCCCTGAATCGCGTCCTGAATGGTTCTTTGATCCGGCCAGGGCAGGAGGTATTCTTTGCGATATTGGTTCACACCAGGCCGACCAGTTCCTGTATTATACAGGATCGAAGCAGGCCACGGTAAGTTATTCGCAGACAGCCAATTTCAATCTTCCGGATTATCCTGAATACCAGGATTTTGGCGATATGCTTGTTCGCAGCGACCATGCCACCGGCTATATACGCATCGACTGGTTTACGCCCAAAGGGCTCGCCACATGGGGCGACGGACGTACATTTATCCTGGGCACGGATGGTTATATTGAGATGAGGAAATATATTGACATTACCGGTCGCCAGGGAGGTAATCATCTTTTCCTGGTAAACCAGAAGGAGACAAAGTATTATGACTGCAGGGGCGTCTATCTTCCTTATGGAGAGCAGCTTGTGAGCGATGTGGTGAACCGTACCGAGACAGCCATGTCGCAGGATCATTGTTTCCTGGCGACGGAGCTTGCGCTCGTGGCACAGAAAAATGCACACAGGCTGTTTAAGTAATCATATTGTGCCATTGAGCAATATGATATTTTTTGAATCAGGACTGACTATTTCGGGCATCGGAAGTAAATATCTCCTCAAAAAAAAGTAACTTTGGTAATATGCATTTAGCTGTCAGAGAGCACTACAGCTATACTGTCGGAGGAAACGGCTTACACTTTGAAGAAGAAACAGACCATATTGCCACAGACAAAAAAGACTCCTGAGGTTGTTCTTGACAAGGGCGGGACGATAAGGCTTTCAGGCCGGCTGATCCCGGAAAATGCTGAGGAGTTTTTCAGTCCTGTTGAGGTATGGATAAATGAATATTTTTGTGATCCTGCTCCTGTTACCACTCTGGATTTCGATCTGGAATATATTAACAGCAGCGGATTCAGGCACATGTTCTATCTAGTACATAAAATAATAAATATCCGTCTGCTTAATGATCCGGAGCGGTTCAGGGTCAACTGGTACTACAGGCCGGAAGACGAGGATATGCTTGAGAAGGGGAAATTATTATCGCAGAACCTGAATGTTCCGTTCAGTTTTATCCAGGCAGGCTGATATTCTTAATTAGTGTGCCGATACAGCGGATCTGCAGGATCAGGGGAAAAATATTAACCATATAACCATATGAAAAATTCAATGACACTCTTTGGGTGCGGCCCCAGACTGGCACTTATGTGCCTGCCCTATGTGATTCTTTCACTTTCAGTAATGTTTACATATCCCGGCTTCCTCGATCTTAAGTTCCTTGATAACATTGTTGTAAAAGTTATCGGTTATGCCTGGGGAGGACTAGGGATCATATTCTGGACATGGTCGGCATACTTTTTTCTGAAGTATTTCAGGCCCGGAGAG
>JAKLFN010000333.1 GCA_022711195.1 Bacteroidota bacterium | reverse complement strand
GAACAAACCCCTGTTTTTCACATCCTTATAGGCGCCGAGCCTGTTGTTTGGCAGCAGAAACATCCTTTCATAATAGGTGTTCTCCTTAATATATGTCTCATAATCGATATGACTGTTCACGTACCTCGATTCGGAAAATGCGAATCCATCCATAATATACCTGTAGATTTTATTACTGTCGATCCTTAGCTCTACAGAGTAGGCTGCACACTTATTAAAAGCCTCATTTATAAGGTCGTATGATTTAATGCCGAATCCGGTGGTGCCGCTTATTGTCAGCTCTTTTGCCAGGCTGTATTTCCCGTTCCCTCCGGTCACTGGTATTTTAAGAACTGAATTTTTACCGTTGATCCTGGAATTCGCATTTATGGGATATATTGCCAGACGTTCTATGACAGGCTTTATATTGTCATCTTTTCCAAAGTCGAAAAGCAAAGGATTGAGAGGCTTTTCAGTCTCCGAATCCCTGATCTCATAATGAAGGTGAGGGCCCGAAGAGCCTCCTGAATTTCCTGAATATGCAATTAAATCGCCTTGTTTTACAGGAAATCTGCCCTCCTCAGGGAACAGTGAAACGGTGAAACTTTTTCTTTCGTACTGGCTTCTTTTTACATAAGCATCGACTTCTGCAGTAAATCTTTCGAGGTGGGCATATACCGTTGAATAACCACCGGGATGCCTCACATAGAGCGCCTTGCCGAATCCTCCCGGGGCAACGCCTATCCTGTAAATATATCCATCGGCTGCAGCAACAACTTCCTGACCTGTAACTCCCTGTGTTTTGATATCGACTCCAGAGTGGAAATGGTCTATCCTTAGTTCACCAAAATTAGCCGACAGGGCCAGAGGTATTTTCACCGGGGAAATAAAATAGAGCCTGTCTTTAAAAGGGATATCAACATGATTGATCAACAGGAGGCTGATAAGATATATGCGGACAAAATTCATTAGCTGCTTTTTTTGTTGTGCAAAACTAATCTTCCGGGCGGGTTGAACAAACTATTTGTTACTGTTTTTTTGAAAATATAATTAACTGTAGTAACTTTGTACAAAGAATATGCTATGTCAGGTCAGGGTTATGAGGAACTGAAAATTCTGAACAAAAAACTTGATGAACTGTTTAATAGTTACAATAACCTGAAGACTGAAAATGCAGAACTTAAAACCGGAAGGGAAGAGCTGAAACAGGAGCTTCACAACCGGGATGCCAGGATAAAGGAATTGGAAAATAAATACGAAAGAATAAAACTAGCAGGAGCACTGTTGGGTGAAGGCGGAAATGCCGCTGAAGCAAAAAAGAAGATAACAGAATTAGTGCGGGAAATTGACAGGTGTGTTGCTCTTTTAAACAGATAAGATATATCAATGGATGATAAGCTTTCGATAAGGGTTAATGTAGCGGACAGGTATTATCCATTGAAAGTGGAACGGGAAAATGAAGAGAAGATCAGGAAAGCTGCCAGGATGATCAATGAGAAAGTGCTGCAATACAAACAGCGCTATGCCGATAAAGACGTCCAGGATTTTCTGGCAATGGCTTCTCTGCAGTATGTGATCAGGCTCACGGAGGAAGAGGAGAAGATAGAAAATGATTATCTGCCCGACGCCATTATGGAACTGGTTCAGAAAATCGAAACAGTCCTGGAGAAATAGGAATTAAAGAGTAACAGCGTTCTTTCAAATAGCAAAAAAAATTGCCCGCATCGTTTCTTCATTCATTTTTGAAACTCAACAGTTAAAACTTTGGAGCTGAGCTTAGTTCGGCGAGGACAGGCCGCAGTCCCGGTTCGCCGGGGATCACGCTCAGGCGTGACAGTGGAAGTGCAGACTGGATTAGAGGCTCCAACCATTAAGATATGGGGTTTTATAAAAGCTGGAGGAACTTTGCGGGTTTTTTTATTATATAACATAAACACAGATACTAATGATACAACTGATAACATCACTGCCAGCATGGCTCGCCTTTACACTCATCGCAGCCGCACTGGTAACAGGATTCGGGCTCTCTTTCGTCATTTGGCAGACAGCCCTGAAAAATAAAAACAAAAGAATAATTGCCGATGCAGAAGCCGAAGCAGAAGTGATTCGCAAGGAGAAAATCCTCCAGGCTAAAGAACGCTTCCTTCAGCTTAAAACAGAACATGAAAAGATCATTAACGAAAAGAATAACAGGATAGCTCAATCCGAAAACAGGATAAAACAAAAGGAGCTGACTCTTTCACAGAAAATTGAAGAGACACAGCGTAAACGCAACGAGATAGACACAATTCGCGAAAACCTGAACTCACAGATCGAACTGGCAGAAAAGAAAAATGAAGAGCTGGTACGCCTCCACCGCCAGCAGGTCGAACAGCTTGAACAAATCTCCGGATTCTCAGCCGAAGAGGCAAAGAACCACCTTATGGAATCACTTAAGGAAGAAGCCAAAACCGGTGCCATGTCATATATAAATGAGATTATGGATGAGGCTAAAATGACTGCCAGCAAGGAGGCTAAACGTATTGTTATCCAGACTGTTCAGAGAGTGGCAGCAGAACATGCCATTGAAAATGCCGTG
>JAKLFN010000332.1 GCA_022711195.1 Bacteroidota bacterium | reverse complement strand
CCAACAACATTTTTGCCCTTGCAGTGCCTTCACCCGACATGTCGTTCTGCTCACTGGTTTCATTCCCGATACTCCACATAATTACCGAGGGATGATTCCTGTCGCGCAATACCATAGCATCGATGTCTTTCTTCCACCAGTCGTCATAGTAACGACTGTAGTATCCATAGAACGCACCTCTTGTCTTCCACTTGTCGAATGCTTCATCGATCACCAGAAATCCCAGAGAATCACACATATCCAGGAATTCAGGGCTGGGTGGATTATGGGAGCACCTGACTGCATTGCAGCCATATTCTTTGAGTATCTTAAGGCGGCGAAGATATGACATGTCAGGAACAGCGGTGCCCAGCGATCCGGCATCCTGGTGAAGATTCACTCCTTTCAGTTTCATATTTTCACCATTCAGGAAGAATCCTTTTTCAGCATCGAATCTTATCTGACGAACACCAAGAGGTGTTCTGTATTTGTCAACACTCCTGCCTTTTATCTTCAGAGTCGTTTCAACCGAATATAAATATGGATTACTAACCGACCACAATTCAGGATTGTTTATAGTTATGTGCTGTTCATTTGTTCCCTTCTTACCCTTTGCCAGGAACAGTTCAGATCTTCCGGTGCCAGCCTCCGTTCCATCAGCATCAATTATCCTGTTTTGCACCATGATGTTTTCGTCGCGGGCAGAGTTGTTGTCAATGGATGTAACGATCTGTATCTCAGCACTTGTACCAGTGATTCTGGTGGTAGCAATATAAGTTCCCCACTGGGAAACATGAACAGGACTGGCAAATACCAGCCATACGTGTCTGTAAATTCCGGAACCTGAATACCATCGTGATGTGGGGCTGTTACTATGGTCAGCTTTTACCAGAATGGTATTATCTCCACTGAAATTCAGGTATGGTGTCAGGTCATATTCAAAACCTGTATACCCATATGGATGGAATCCCAGGTGTTTGCCATTGATGAAGACGTCACTCTGATGGTAAACGCCGTCAAACTGGATATATACTTTTTTGTTTTTAAATTCAGCTCCAATTTTAAAGTTCTTCCTGTACCATCCGGTTCCTCCTGGAAGAAACGCCATGCTAGGACCATTCTTTTCATCGAAGGGGAGCAAGATACTCCAGTCATGAGGCAGCTGGATATCCATCCATTTTGATTCGTCATAATTTGGTGAAGAGGCTTCAGCCGAGTCATTTAAAATGAATTTCCAGTCAAAATCAAAGCTCGTCCTGATACGCTCTTCTTTCTGTGAGTATGACATAGTGGCTATTAATATGAAAATAGCCGAGGCTAAAAATCTGTTATAAGCTTTATTCATGGTATTTCTTCTTCATATCAGCTACCGATCTTTGAATAATTCTTTCGAGCACATCCATATTGATCTCATTGAGTTTATTTATATAGATGCAGGAGCCTGAACTTATCTTGTATTTTCCAAGCCCGTCAAGAAGATCCTTATAATTATTGACCCCTGACATGATATAAACTGCAATGTGCTGTTTGCGAGGTGAAAACCCGGTTAATGGCCAATCGCCTTCCTGTTTGCTTCGGTCTGATTTGTAGTGATATGATCCATATCCTATCATGTTATTATTCCATAAACAGGCTTTCTCCTTCAGGATATTGTCGAACAGCTTTTTCAGTTCTTTGCTGTCTTCCCTTTTATTTTCCGGTTCCACGGAAGCCAGAAATTCATCAATATCAACGCCGGTAGGTTTTGTTTTAATAACGCTCATATTTTATACTCATTTTATGTTTTTCCCCGAAAAGATAGGTAATTCCGGAATAATTTCGTTGATAACATGCGGTTTTATATGGAGCACCTGAAGATTCCCGGATTCCGGAATTTTATCTGTGAAATCCGGCAGTATTTATTGGATGGCCCTCAGTTTCTTATTTTCCCTTTAGGACAGACACTTACACACAGGCCACAGATACGTTCATCGACGTTAAGCATTTTCTTTGCAAGCTCACCGCATTTCTCCCTGCACTTACGGGCATCAAAGAAAAGGTCCCTGTGTATGCCTGTATTCCAGAGTAAACCATTAGCAGCCTGAGCAGGACATTTTATTACACATAAATTACAGTCTCCGCATTTGCTTTCTTCTACAGGAAGTTCCTGGCATCCCGGATTTTGTTCCAGTAATATTGTAGTGAGCCTTAGCCTGGGGCCGAATTTAAATGAAATCAGAAGATCCGTTTTACCGATCCAGCCGAGGCCGGCCCTGGTAGCAACCAGTTTGTGTGAAATATCATAAGAAAGGGTTTTCAGGTATCTTTTGTATTGTTCCGAACCTATCGAGATGGTCGGGATTACAGGGAATGAAGGAATATTATTCCTTTTGAGATCAGCATGAATCATTGCACTCATTTCAGAGAGCTCACGGTTTACCTGGTTATAATGAAAGTAATACTCAAGAGTAGGACCCTTTTTCAGATTATCTGTTATTGTGTCATCGAGTTTCTTTCCTATTGAAATTCCGTAATGATAATGGGAGTATTTTCGTGGCAAAAAGCCTGTTAGGTTTGCAAAACCAAAGATATATTCATCACGGTGGGAGAGAT
>JAKLFN010000331.1 GCA_022711195.1 Bacteroidota bacterium | reverse complement strand
GTTCAGTATCTTGACGGCGGCATCACTGATAACCTGCCGGTTGCACCTATCGAAAAATATTGCTCAAGGATGTTCGGTTCCTTTGTAAATCCTGTCGGCTATGTTGAAAAGGTAAGCGGCCTTATCAACATTGCAGAAAGGACTTTTATGCTCAACATGACAAAGGAAGCTAAAGACAAGGCTGGAAAATTCGATCTTTTTGTGGCCTCTCCCGAACTTCGGAATTATGGAATTCTTGATCCCGGAAAAGCTGTTGAACTGTTTGAACTGGGATACAGGTCAACAAGGGAAATACTCAGTGATACAAATATAAGGAACAGACTGGGCTTCAATCAATATCCCGGCAATTAAAAATAGCTCGAACCGTCCCAGCAATGGGTACACAATTTCTCCTTTGGAAGCCCAATGGCTTCAACAAGATCATCAAGCCGCTGATATACAAGAGAATCCAGATTGAGATTTTTCGCTATCTGCTTAACCATTGCCTTGTGTTTGTCCGAATCAGGATCAGCATATTCCCTGATCTCACTTTCATCTCCCCCAAGCTGCTCAATTGCCTTTCTTCCTGCAAGTTCAAGAATAGACCTTGACTCGGAAAAGTTCAGAAATTCGCAGGAAAACAGGAGCGGTGGACAGGCAATTCTCATGTGAATCTCAGCGGCCCCGGATTCCCTGAGGTCCTGTGTATTGTCCTTTAACTGGGTTCCCCTAACTATGCTGTCATCAAGAAAAACCATTTTCCTCCCATTTATAACGGCTTTGTTGGGAATAAGCTTCATCTTAGCCACCAGGTCTCTTTGTCCCTGATACTGAGGCATAAAACTCCTGGGCCAGGTAGGTGTATACTTTGAGTATGCCCTTTTATACGGAATCTGCTTTTCATTACCATAACCAACAGCATGCCCTACTCCTGAATCAGGGATTCCACAGACAAAATCTGCTTCCACATCGTCTTTTCTTGCAAGTGTGGCACCACATTTATATCTGCATTCATCAACATTAATTCCTTCATAATACGAAGGCGGATAGCCATAATATACCCAGAGAAATGAGCAGATCTGCATTTTGTCTCCGGGCTTCCTGATTTGTGTGTAAGAATCTGAATCTATCCTTACTACCTCACCCGGAGCCAGATAATATTCAAGCTCGAAACCGGTATTCGGAAAAGCACATGATTCTGATGCGACAGCATAGCCTTCTTTATTTTTGCCGATTACAACAGGAGTCCGCCCATACTTATCCCTGGCTGCAATAATACAGTTCTCTGTAAGTATCATAAGCGAACAGGAACCTTTTATTTTTTGAAATACATTTTCGATTCCATCGGTAAAACTATCCTTTTCACATATCAGGTTGGCAATTACTTCAGTCGGATTTATGTTCCCTTCAAAATTCTCGGTAAGGTGTTTTTTCATCTGCAGAAGCTGTACTTCCAGCTCAGCAATATTTACAAGCCTGCTGACAGTTACAATTGCAAACCTCCCAAGATGTGAATTGAAAAGGATCGGCTGGGGATCTGTATCGCTTATCACACCCATTCCTGCATTGCCTGAAAACTCATTTAGTTCCGGTTCAAATTTATTTCTGAAATATGAATTTTCTATGCTGTGGATTGACCTTCTGAAGCCTTTTTCGGGGGTATAGAAAACCATCCCCGCCCTTTTGGTTCCGAGATGTGAATGATAATCTGTACCATAAAATACTTTTTCAACACAAGCTGTCTTTGTAATTGCCCCGAAAAAACCACCCATATACCTGTAATTTAATTAGTTATGTTTAACCGCATCGTTTGTAAAATTAATCATTGGTTCGGAATTTTTAAAAATTCTAAGGATATTATTATTTTTGCCCTCCTGAACCTATCAATAATTTTAACTGCTTGACATGACAGAATCAGTGAATCAAAAACCAATGGACAAACTCTCGGGTAATCTCACTCCCTCCAAAATGTTTGCAATTACCACTATTCTGGCTATCCTTCTTGTACTGCTCATCGTAATGTACTTCAGCCAGAAAAGTAAAATGGTTGAGATGGAAACTGTGCTTACAGAGGAAAAGGATTCGCTGGCAAATGAACTGAAGTCGATGGTCTATGCCTATGATACGCTGAAAACAAATAATGACACGCTCAGAGCGGGACTTGAAAAAGAAAGAGGAAGAATTGTCCAGCTCCTTTCAATCAATGCTTCAAATGCCCAGCTCATAAAAAAATACAAGAGCGAGATTTCCACAATGAGGGAAATCATGAAGAGTTATATTGTTCAGATTGATTCACTCAATACAAGAAACAAAATTCTTGTGGCTGAAAACACTGAAATCAGGCAGCAGATGAAGCAGGTGCGTAATGCAAATACTGAGCTGTCAAAAGCCAAGGAAGCCCTTACAGACAAAGTTGAAATTGCATCAGTTATACAAGCCAAGGACGTTGTAGCCGCTCCCCTTAACAAAAAGAGAAAGGAAACAGCCCGCATAAGCCTGCTTGACAAGATAAGAGTGTGCTTTACCCTCCGCGAAAACCCAATTGCAAAAGCAGGAGAAAAAGAAGTTTTTATGAGACTTATCAGGCCTGATTCACTTGTAATTACAA
>JAKLFN010000330.1 GCA_022711195.1 Bacteroidota bacterium | reverse complement strand
AAGGAGAATGAAGAGACGTTTGTCAACGAGAGTGTCCTTGGACACCAGTTCCTGAACAAAGCCTTTAAAGCTAATTACCGGATTGGTAACGATGTCAGCATATACCTTATCAGGTCAGGTTCTGCCGACGAAACACTCAGGGTAGCAAAGGCATATTTGTCATCAGCCGGAATTGAATTAGATATCAACGAAACGAGGTACGTTTTTACCGACGGTTATAACGGAAATATTTTTCTTGCCTGGTCGGGCGACCTTATGGTGATAATATCAGGACTGGCGAAGGACCAGGCTGATATTGCTGCAACCTATACTTACGATATATTGAAATAGGGTTAAGAATACCATTGCCTCTGCCTCTCTTTGAGGTCAGAGAGCAGCTTGCCTGCAGTGTTCACGTTATCAATAACCTGGAAGTCGAACATACCGACACAAATGAAGTCGGCCCCGTTTTCAAAGGCATACTGGAAGCCGTCTTTTGGCTCAATAGCGCCACCGGCCAGTACCTTAAAGGCTATCCATGGTTTTTTTACTTCTTTCATATATGCTGCTGTCTCCGTCGAGAACAGGTCAAACATGTTGTCGTGAATAAGGTTGTGATCGAGATATTTCTTGGAATCAACACTGAACTCGACACGTTTGTCAGCAGGATGTGCCGACCAGTACCTGTCGTGATGAAAAGTCTTAACATAATAGTCGACAGGAAATCCTTCCCGTTCGGAAGTTTTTATCACCTCAAGGGAGTGACATCCCAGGCCAGCCTGGTAACCTTTCTTCTTAATATATTCTATTGCGCTTACAAGTTCTTTCAGTCTTCCTTCGCGGACAAATTTGTCGCCATATCCGCCCTGTATATATAAGGTATCGGCGCCGTTATCTATCGCTTCGTCAATGTCGCCAAAAATATTCTTATCGTACAGGTATGTCTGGCAGACCGACTTCATTTTTCCGTTATAGATCTGCCGGTACTTATTGAATATCGGGTAGTTGGCATTTGTCAGAAATGCTGCATTGATCCCGGCCATCTCAGCCAGGTGAAAGGTTTCGATTATTTTCTGATCGGTATTGTATGCCTTGAAGAGCGTATTTGCATAAATCAGGTCGCGGGCATGTGCATAGCCGCTTATAAGGTTACAGCCCATGATCATCCTTGTAAGCTCTAAATCACCGAGCCGCCCTTTAGGCAATTCAGCTTTCAGGTCGGTTATCCGCTTATAGGTCACGCGGGGAAGGGTGGCACTAGATACGCCATCGACACCGGGTTGTGTCATTTCCCTGAGGAATGCACCTCCCAGACCGGCGAGGAAAGGAACTCCTGCCAGTGCTTTCAGCAGCTCTCTTCTTCTGTTTACAGGATTTTCTGCTGCAGGCTCAGCGGAAGGTTCCAGCCGGCTCTCCTTTTTCCTTTTACTTCTCAGACCGTCAAGTCCGTAATGCAGACCAGAACCGGTAAATGCAAGAACGAGCAGTGCGATCAGTTCAATCAGGTTCTTATTTACGATAAGGTAATTACCATCGCTCACTGCACCATAGCTGTACCCGCCGAAAGGAGGGTAGGCCAGGTAGAAAAGCGACAGCATTACAACTCCAGACCACGAGGCAAGCTTTGTGAAGAGTCCCAGTATCAGGCCTAGGCCGATAAGTGTCAGGCCCCATTCATTAAGAAGATTCACTATCGTTATGCCTGTGTCGCCTGAAGCCAGCCACCTGAAGAAATCCCCGAATATCCATCTCGATCCCTCGAGGTATGGTCTGGCCGTCCACGCGGGATTGAATAGTTTAGTTACTCCTTCATACAGGAAGTGCCATCCGGCAGCTATCCTCAGAAGTGCTAATAGCGCCTGTGCGACCGAAGATCTCGACGATGTGGAAGCCATAGTTTTAATCGTGCCTTGGTATAAGGTAAAATTAAAAAAATTAAGAATAGTTTGTTATTTCAGGATGTGAGACCTATTGCCTTTACTATCAGTGTCTTAAGTTCGTCGTATGATTCAACTGAGGGAAGGTCGGGATTGTCCCTGACAACATTCTGTGGCGGGCGGTAAAGCACGCCGGTATCAGCCTTCCTCAGCATGTTAATGTCGTTATATGAATCTCCCACTGCAATAACTTTATAATTAAGGCTCTGTAAAGCCTGTACGACTTTCATTTTTCCATTCTCCTGCCGGAGGTTGTAATCTGTTATATTTCCAAGATGGTCAACAGTAAGGTTATTGCAGAGCAGTGTAGGATGCCCGAGCTTTTCCATCAGAGGATTTGCAAACTCCGAAAAGGTATCTGATACCACAACCATCTGGGTCCTGCTTCGGAGCCATGAGATAAATTCTGTTGCCCCGGGTAATGGCTTGAGGTGTGCAATGACATGCTGAATGACATGCAGCGTAAGGTTGTGCCTGCGGAGAATGTCGAGTCTCTGTCTCATCAAAACGTTATAATCGCTGATATCCCTGGTTGTGAGCTTGAGCTCATCAATGCCTGTATGTTTTGCGACACTGATCCATATCTCCGGTGTAAAGACCCCTTCAAGGTCAGAACATACAATAAACATAATTATCTCTTTTTGTATTTAATTAAATTCTCTTTTATATCCGGATAGCTGTTACCTGCCACTGT
>JAKLFN010000033.1 GCA_022711195.1 Bacteroidota bacterium | reverse complement strand
CTTTTCTGCAGGATGAAGTTCTACTACCAGTATGTTTGCGGACTGAAAGAACCTGCAAAAGTTGTCGACGAGATCGACCCTGCAATACTGGGATCAGCATTACACTCTTCTGTCAGGACTCTCTACTCAGGTCTGGTGGGGAAGACATGTGGTAAGGATACCCTCAAAAAGATTCTTGATGATCAGGAAGAGACAGACAGGGTTATAGAAGTATCACTCGATGAAGCGTTGCAGAGAGAAAGTGGTACGTGTCTGGCAATCAATGAAATGATGGCCAAGGAAGTTCTTCGAAATTTTGTCCGGAGAACAATCAGGGCAGACATTGAATGTGCACCTTTTACAATCGCTTGCATGGAAAGGAAATACACTTTCACAATCAAAATTGACGATGGTCCGGAGATCAGGCTGGGAGGAAAGATCGACAGGGTTGATTTTCATGAAGGATTGTACAGGATTGTAGACTATAAAACCGGTAATGTTGCCGAAACTGTTTCTTCGCTTTCAGATCTTTTTACGGACGATCGCAATAAAGAGGCCGATGCCTGGCTTCAGACCCTGATCTACTGTGAAGCATTCCTGTCACAACCCGGAGTCGACAGGGTAGTCCCGGTGGTTTATAAGATAAAAAGTGCCGGTATTCCTCACATTGCGGCTAAGATGGTAACAGGTAAACAGGCTGTTGAAGATTATTCGGAGATCAGGAGTACATTCATTGAGCTTCTCAGGGACCTGGCCGGCACAATCTTTTCAGCCGGCGAACCTTTCAGAATGACAGCTAACGGGAGCAGAAAATGCTCATGGTGTCCTTATAATGTTCTGTGCCGCAGACATATAAGTCCTTCCGGATAGATTTGTTTATTAATCTGCTGCCTGAAGCCTGACATAATCGATTCTTTTTTATAA
Organism: Bacteroidota bacterium; assembly: GCA_022711195.1. The sequence goes on along the minus strand of JAKLFN010000033.1, from coordinate 12,541 downwards.
TTTGGTGTCCATTATCTAAGAATATAATAGTATGAAAGCGGGGTACAAGGATTACCGCGTTGAGATCAGGAATGAAAAATTCATTGCCCATGACGGCAGAACATGCCCGCGAACAGCCGGCATTGAATTTTTTGATCATGAAGGTAAAATTACGGCGACAGAGCTTTTCGGGGTCATGGAAACAGACCTCATATACAGTGCTATTAAAGAAGGGAAGCCTTTGAACCTCGATAATTTTTATATCTCCGATTTCTCTCTGACAGCCTATCGCCGTAAGAATAATCTTGAAAAGAAGGATATTGTTCCGCTTACAGGCTTGTCAGCAAGGGATTCCTTTTTTGAATCGGACCAGTGCAATGATTTTTCACATGCAGGGTTTGCAGACGGAGTAGTAGACTTTGAAGGAGCTCATTTCGGAAAAGGAAAAGTATGCTTCTCAGGCTGCCGCTTCGGGAAAGGAAATGTAATATTCTCTAATACATATATCAGGGGAGGGGATATTGAATTTGCAGGTTCAGTTTTCGGCGAAGGAGATTTTCTCTTTAAAAATGCTCTTGTAAATGATGGCATCCGTGACTTCCAGGATATTCAGTTCGGGAATGGAGAGGTAAGCTTTGCAAATACTGAGTTTGGAAAAGGTGATCTCCTTTTTATCAATACCCGTTTCAACAGCGGACGCTTTAATTTTAAGGTCACCAGGATTGCCGGCGGAAAGATCGATTTTCATTATTCTGTATTCGGCGACTGTGAGATAATTTTCGAAAGAACAGAATTCGGAGACAGCAGGGTTGATTTCCGGACTGTCGATTTTGGCTCGGGAAGGATAAATTTCAACAGGTCGGTATTTGGAAACGGAGAGATCAATTTTGAAGGTGCCTCGTGTCGTGCTTCCAAGATACAGTTTAAAAAAGCTATTCTTGGTTCGGGACTGAAAAGCTTCAATCTCATGGATATGGAAGCAACAGAGATCAGCTTTGAGAAAGCAGAATTCGGCGACGGCGATGTGACTTTCTATGAGTCGAAATTCAGCTCACTCTCTCTCAAATCGTGCCACCTCGACTCATATTTTGACCTGCGCCTGGCTAAAGCCGGTATTCTCGATATATCTGATACGATCGTCCGGGATATCGTAGACCTCGAACCTTATGATTTTCCTGTCGATATAAAAGTCATTGACATCACCGGGATGCGCCTCGTGGGTAAGCTTTTTATCGACTGGAATCAGAATAAATGTCTCACCGGAATTATCGCCCAGGAGGGATCCACGCTTAAACAAAAGGCCGAACAGTTCAGGATCTTAAAAGAGAATTTCAGGGAGACTGGCAAGTATTCCGATGAAGATGAGGCATACCTCTGGTTCAAAAGGTACGAATCAAAGTCGTGGCTGATGACGCAGAGGGAAAAAGGAGGCCTTCCAAAGTATTTCAGCAATATACCTTATGGCTTCAAATGGCTTGTATTCGATGCGATGGGCCTCTATGCGACAAACCCTGTCAGAGTTCTTATTTCAATGGCAACAGGATACCTGCTTTTCAGTATTATTTATGTGGCAATGATACTTTTTACTAATGCAGATATCATTTCGTCCACATCCGATCAGCTTGGTGTGGTGGCCCGTTCGTTCTACCATAGTGCTATTACGTTCTTCACTATCGGGTATGGCGACCATTACCCGTTTGGAGCTGCCAGGGTAGTTTCAAGTATTGAAGGCTTTATGGGTGTTTTCCTGATGTCGTATTTTACAGTTGCCTTTGTCAGGAAGGTGCTCAGATAGAAATCATTTCTCCATTTCACGCTGAAGTGCAGCCATTTTTATTGCCGTTATCGCTGCCTCATCTCCTTTGTTGCCATGTTTGCCGCCTGCACGGTCAAGTGCCTGTTGTTGAGTATCGGTTGTAAGTACTCCGAAGATGAAAGGTATGTTATAATCGAGATTGAGCTGTGTTATTCCCTGTGTCACTCCCTGGCATATATATGTAAAGTGCGGCGTTTCGCCCTGTATAACACATCCAAGGCAGATTACAGCATCCAGGTCGTCATATTCGGCAAGGAACTGTGCGCCAAGGGTAAGTTCAAAACTTCCGGGAACATGTTTAATGACTATGTTCTCTGAGGCAGCTCCGTTTTTCTTAAGTGTTCTTACAGCACCGTCAAGGAGGGCGCCGGTTACATCACTGTTCCAGTCTGAAACCACGATCCCGAATCGCATTTCGCCGGCATTGGGAACTGAATGAGGATCAAAGGCAGAAAGATTTGCAGTCGCCATCTTACTTCATGAGAAGCTTAACACGTGCTATATATTTTTCGATCGACATACCTTCAGTGCTTTCGGGATACTCTTTCTGGATCCTTTCATAGAGCTCCAGCGCTTTCTCATAGTTGTTGTTTAACTCATGAAGCTCAGCAGCTTTCATCAGGAAAATTGGAGTATTGAATGAATTATCGCCGAAATCAGCAGCTTCAAGGTATAAGGAAATGCCTTTCTCAACATCGCCGAGCTCTACATATGCATCGCCGGTCGCACCTATGGCAAGAGATGCTATGAGCTTGTCTTTTCTTTTATATTTTCCCAGGTAATCGATGGCATCCTCAAACTGTCCTAGATGAAGATAGCATAATCCGGCATTGTATCTTGCAAGGTTGCCGGAGTTAGTGTATTTATAATCATTTGCTATATCAATGAATCCCAGGTAGTTGCCGTCGCCATTCAGCGCCAGGTTCAGGGAATCCATTTCGAAGTATTTTTCAGCCTGGTACATCTGCGACTTTGCTTCTTCATCCTGTTTGCCAAGGTATATCCTTCCTACCCAGAAAATTCCAATAAGGAGTACTACGACTCCGAGCCCTATCAGCAGCTCTTTATAATGTGATTCCAGGAACTGTTCTGTGGTTGTAAGTGTGCTTTCAACATTTTTAATGGGAGCGGAATTGCTTTCCTTCGTATTCTTTGCCATTTCAGTTATAAATAGTTATCTTCAAAAATTACCACCGCAAAAGTAGTTTTTTTCAGCTTATTTTAAAATATTTACCGTTATTATAAGGGAATTTTTTCTATAAATTGAAATTTTACCCTGACCTTGTAATTTATTAAGGAGATCATTAGTGTCCGCTAAAAGAGTATTGTTCTTCAGCAGTATGATTTAATAATCTGTGATATCCTTGAAATACATTATTTGCAGAATGTGTCCATAATTATACCATTTTTGTTTTTTCATCAATCTATCAGGCTCTGAAGGAGCGTTATATTTTACCGTCAAGGGAGAAAATATTACGCCCCGTCAGGGCTTACAGGCTTTTGTGTTGCAGTCAGCCCCCGGTTGACACCGGGGGTTATTAACATCATGCCCTTGCCAGGGCAGAGAGGCATTCTCCATGCAAAAAACTAAATTTTCAGTGTCAATCGTCGCGTTCCAAAAAACACTACAATCTCCATAATAATCAAGCTAAGAGAATCTTTTATTAACTTTGTATCTTAACACCATTGCACCATTGCACCATTGTACCATTGTACCATTGCACCATTACGCCTTCGCTACCTCCTTCGCTGGCGCTACGGAGGTCGAAGAAAGCTTCGGCGTACACAGTGTACCATTGCACCGTAAATTATGTATCTCAAAAAACTGACTCTTACAAATTTTAAGAACTACGACAGCACTGACCTGGAATTTTCACCGAGGATAAACTGCTTTGTTGGAAATAATGGAGTAGGGAAGACCAATATCCTCGATGCTGTTCATTATTTGTCGCTTACCAAGAGCTTCTTCAATAGTATCGACAGTGTTAGCATAAGGCATGGAGAAGATTATTTTATTATAAATGGCGTATTTGACAGTAACGGTGAAGAGGATCAGATCTACTGTGCCTTTCAGAAGCAGAAACAGAAAGTCCTGAAAAAGAACAGCAAAGAGTATCAGAAACTGTCGGACCATGTAGGAAGATATCCTGTTGTTATGATATCGCCGGCCGACAGCGCCCTGATTGCAGAGGGTAGTGAGGAGAGACGTCGGTTCATGAATAAGATCATCAGCCAGTATAATGCAGAATATCTCGATTCGGCCCTTAAGTATGGCAAAGCCCTGCAGCACAGAAACAAGCTTCTCAAAAACTTCAGGCTCTCCGGTAAGTTTGATAATGAAGAATTAGTGATGTGGAATTCTCAGCTCGTGAAATTTGGCACCTATGTTTATAATGAAAGAAAAAGCCTTGTTAATGAGCTTATTCCTGTTTTCCAGGAGAACTACTCGATGATCTGTTCCGGTAAAGAACAGGTTAAGCTGTCGTACAGGTCTCATCTTTCAGAGGGTGACTTTGCTGAAGCGCTTGAAAATACAGTCGCCAGGGATCGTTTCCTGGAGTATACTACTATTGGGATACATAAAGATGATCTTATCCTTGAGATGGATGGTTTTCCTGTAAAGACACTCGGATCGCAGGGACAGCAGAAGTCATATCTGGTAGCCATGAAACTGGCAAAATTCGAATATATAAAGCGGAAATCAGGCATATCTCCGATATTGCTTCTCGACGATATCTTTGACAAGTTCGATGCAGACAGGGTGGAGCAGATCATAAAACTTGTCGGCAGTAAACGGTTCGGACAGATATTCATTACCGATACGCACCAGAGCAGGCTCCACGAGATACTCTCTTCGCACAATACCGATTACCGGCTCTTCAGGATAAGTAATAATGCTATTGATGAAGTTATTCAGAATGGAGTTTCAGGTAAATGAGGAGAAGTAAAACCATAACGCTGGCCGAGGCCATTCAGGACTATTTAAAGGAAATGCACCTTGAAGGGAAGCTGAGTGAGACAGGGGTGATAAACTCGTGGGAAGAGATAGTAGGCAAGGCTATTGCTTCGAGAACGTCGAAGATATATATCAGAGAAGGAGTTTTGTATGTTCATCTTAACTCATCAGTAGTAAGAAACGAACTGCTCATGCTCAGGCAGGCGCTGAAGGAGAAGATTAACGCGAAGGCAGGAACTGAAGTGATCAGGGATATTGTTTTAAAATAGGCCTTTCTGTATTTTAATCACCTTCTTTAAATCCTTAGTTGATTCGAATCTGTAAGTCTGATCATTGTACTTAATGCTGACATCCTGTTTGTCTATGTCGACAGTTATCAAGGCTTCCTTGTCGCAACTAATGATATAATCGGCCAGGAGAAATGCCTTTTCAATACCATCGCCTCTTCTGAAATTCCACACCTCGTCAGGAAGCGCTAACCGGCATGAATCGTAAATCGACTGGTCAGGCAGAGTTAAAATGATTTTGTAAACATCGTGGATCCCTTTGCCGGCCAGGTCGGTAAGGCAGACAGGGTTCCTTTCCACCGCAGCTTTAATAAACGGCTCCCAGTCTATAATGTCCATCTGCCTGTAAACATATAAGGTCAGAAGGGAAAGCTCCGACTCCGCCGATGATCCTGTGATGATGTCGATTATCTCTTTCCGGCCGGCTGATACAGGTATTGATGGCACAATCTCCTCCTTATACAATTTATCACTGGCGGGAAGTTCAGGATCAATAGATATGAATTTTCCGAGATCGCTGAACATCTCCCTGATCGTGTCAGCAGGTATCGGTCCGTTATGGGCTACCAGGATACGCTGAAGCTCCTCAAGACTTTTTCCCTTGTTCCTGTCAATAATATCTTCAACCTCGTTGAGCAGCATCTTCCCCTGCAGAGGACTTAAATGAAACTCTTCACCTTCAATTTCTTTTATGAGCTGAGGCCTTGTCTCCGCAGAAACATTGAACTTAGTAATATGCTCATATTCAAAGAGCTTGTCGAGGGCGATATACCTTTTCTTTCCCGAACATTCACATTCAAACTGAAAGAGATTCTTGTATTTCGATTTAAACCTCAGGAAGTTAATGAATATCAGGCTTGTAAGCTCTGTCGTCAGGAAATCCCTAAGCTTAGCTGAAAAATGATCATATTCCTTCTTGCTGATAGTCGCCTCATCATATATCGTATGTATATAACCCGAGATATGCGATACAATGGTTACTTTCTCATTCTCCAGCGCCCTTCTGGCCTTCTCTGACAACGATGTGCCATTGAACCACATGTTTTTTGTAACAATGCGCCTGTTGTTTGTTATAAGGCCCTCCTTTTCAAGAATGAAATTCTGTGAATGCAGAGGAGTGGCTATCAGGAATATCCTTTCAAGAGGCACACGTCCTACAACAAACATTGCGGCAGCATATAATGCCGAGAGAGACACACATTCTCCTGCTCCGGTGGTGAAATTCTCCCTGTACCTGAACGCCGTCATGGCTTCAACTGTCTCTGTTTTCCAGTAGGGGATTACATCAGAATCATATTTGTCGAGACCGAAATGCTTCCTGATGTCGATGTCGAAATAGTACTTGTCGCCCTCATATCCGAAGAGTGCATTCGACTTCCTGAGCATCTCTATGTCAAAGAAATCCTTAAACCGGTCAATCTCCCTGCCTTTGTTAGTCAGACCCCAGGTCGACAGGTCGAGGTTAAAGATGTAATTCTGAATAATATATTGCTTGATCCTGTTGGCCTTCCAGGTGAATCCTTTTTTTTCAATTCCTGCAAACCATGGATCATCTCTCCATGACCAGATAACCGGTGACATTATGTTTGCCAGCACCAGCGGATAAAAAAGATCGGGGAAGATGAAGATCTCCATATCGGAGAGGGTGAATGCCGATGAATATTTTTCCAGTCTTTTTCTGTCGGAAGAAATGGGGAGAGTAGTTTTGCTCATATACACGTTGAATCCTGCGATGGTAATAACACAACACAGGAGAAAAGGTTTAGCAGGTTTGTTACATTTTGTTTTCAGAATCTTTCAAATCCGGAGAAGAAGAAGGCAGCTTCCCGTAAGGCATTCTCATCGCTGTCGGAACCATGAACCGCATTCATCTGAACCGATACGGCAAACAGTTTTCTTATGGTTCCGGGTTCAGCTTTGGCAGGGTCAGTGGCCCCGATAAGCTTCCTGAATTCCTCCACTGCATTCTCATGCCTGAGGATCATAACAAAAACAGGTCCGGATGTCATAAACTCAACAAGGCTTTCAAAAAAAGGCTTCCCCTTGTGGACATCATAAAAGACCTCAGCCTGCTCAGGAGTCATCTTTACCAGCTTCATGGCGGATATCTCAAAACCGGCTTCATTGATCATGGATAGTATCGGGCCTGCTTTTCCTGTCCTTACAGCATTTGGCTTGATTATCGAAAATGTTATGTTTCCGTTCATATCTGATATTTTTGTATAAGCATTCCCGGGAATTCTCTTCAGGAATATTGCTTATCTTTGACAACCCTTAAAATCAATTTTTGTGACTGAAGCGCTCAAAGATATAAAAGAATTGAAGAATCTTATTGAGGATTCTGATAATATATTGCTGATCAGCCATATCAATCCCGACGGAGATGCAATAGGGGCACAGCTGGCTCTATACCATTACCTTCTTTCAAGAGGAAAAGAAGCAGCTATGATGGCTCCGAATAACCTTCAGGAATTCCTGAAATGGATGGATGGCGCCAACAAGATACATATCTTCATCCGCCAGAGGGATAAGTGCCGGGAGCTGATTCAAAAATCTGACCTCATCATAATGCTCGATTTTAACCAGTCGAACCGGCTGGGTGAGGCAGAAAAGCTGGTAATTGCATCCGAAGCAAAAAAAGTAATTATAGACCATCACCTGAATCCTGTCAGCTTTTCCGATATACTCATTTCAGATCCGACAGCATGCTCCACATCAGAAATCGTCTATAGAGTTGTTAGCGGCATTAACGCCGGACCGTTCATCAGCAGGGCCTATGCCGAAGCACTATATGTAGGAATTATAACTGATACCGGCAACTTCGACCACGGAAACTTCTCCGGCAGCACATTCAGGATCGTAGCCGATCTGCTCGAAACAGACATCGAAAAGGATCGTATCCAGAACCTGATTTATAATAACTTCTCCGCAGGAAGAATGAGACTGCTCGGTTACTCAATGTACCAGAAAATGGTTGTCCTGCCTGAATACCAGACTGCCTACATTTCCCTTTCAAAGGCAGAACTGGCATCGTTCGATTATGTCAAGGGCGACACCGAGGGCTTTGTAAATATGCCTCTTTCCATAAGCGGTATTCATTTTTCTGTCCTGTTTATTGAAAAAGATGGATTTGTAAAGCTCTCATTCAGGTCAAAAGGCTCATTTCCTTCCAACCTGTTTGCTTCGGAATTTTTTTATGGCGGAGGACATTTGAATGCTTCAGGTGGTGAATACCCCGACACCCTTGAAAACACTATAAACTACTTTCATAAAGTGCTGCGGGAAAATTTTAACAGGCTCAACCCTGCAGAATGACCATGAGATCCCTGTCCGTCATTATAATCGTTTTGGTGATGTCTGCCGGCTCCTGCAACCGGAAATCGCATGACGATAATAATCCCAGGAAGCCAGGATTAAATGAACTGGCTGAACTGAACCGTTACATGGTGGCTAAAGACAGGGAAAGGATCGAAAACTATGCAGAGAGGAGAGGACTGACGATGACGGTAACCCAGTCAGGGCTTTGGTATATGATTCGATCGGAGGGTACAGGAAGAAATTTTACCGACAACGACAGGCTTATAATGGAATATGAGTGTACCACACTCGACGGAACAGAATGTTATTCATCAAAGGATCTGGGACCCAAAGAAGTGATCGTGGGGAGATCCGGTATTGAACCGGGGCTCGAACAGGGATTACGACTACTTAAGCCGGGTGCCGAGGCGCTGTTCATTATTCCTCCTTTCCTGGGATGGGGTATCCCGGGCGACGGGAAAAAGATTCCACCCCGTGCCGTACTGGTCTATGATATAAAGGTGACAGGTGCCGGCCAGAAATGACAATCCCTATTGAAGAACAAATACCGCCAGTTTTCCTTTAAGCTGTGGTGGATTCTTTTTCCACTCACCGACAGACATCGACACAATGGATTCCCCGGCCATTGTTAGGTCGGAAGCTATACACAGCATTGTATCGTTGCTGCAGACTGAAAGGATGGCCCCGGCCAGCTGCTGGTTCCGGTAAGGTGTTTCGATGAAGATCTGCGAAAAACCCTCCCTGGCCTTCTTTTCGATCTCCCTGATCCTTGCTGTTCTTTCATCATTCTTCACAGGAAGATAACCGTTGAAGGTGAAATTCTGACCATTAAAACCTGACGATATTAAGGTCATGATAATTGATGACGGACCCGACAGGGGTGTGACGCGGATCTTCTTCCGGTGAGCCAGGGCGATGAGCTTTGATCCCGGATCGGCTATCCCCGGAAGACCTGCTTCACTCATAAGGCCTATGTCGTGGCCTTTTACGAGAGGCTCAAGAAACCTGCCTATTTCACTTTCGTCGGTATGTTCATTCAACTCGAAGAAAACGGAGGCATCAATGGGGAATGTCCTGTCTATCTGCCTGAGGAACCTCCTGGCACTCCTGATCTCTTCAACAACGAAATAGCGCAGACCTCTCGTTATTACGGCTACCTTCTCAGGTATTACTTCAGAGTAATCATCACCTCCGAGGGTCACAGGTATCAGATATAAACGCCCTTTCACGGCAATAAGGTTTTAATCAAATATAGCAAATAAAGTTTCGATAAAAATCTTTATCCAGTTGCCTGTTATTGTTTTTTAATATAGGTTTGTTGTGAAAAACAGACCGTTTGAAAATAACATTTCTTGGTACCGGCACCTCCCAGGGCGTTCCGGTCATTGCTTGCGAATGCCCTGTTTGCCTATCCGGAGATCCTCACGATGAGAGGCTCCGGACATCGCTTCTACTTGAAACAGGCAACCTGACCCTCCTTTTTGACGCAGGTCCTGATTTCAGGCAGCAGATGCTGCGGGCAAAGGTGAAAAAGCTGGATGCAATTCTGATAACACATGAACATAAGGACCATATTGCCGGAATGGACGATGTGAGAGCCTTTAATTATAAAAGTCAGGATGCCATCGACATCTTTGCCGAAGAGCGAGTGCAGAAAGCCATTAAAAGGGAATTCTCTTATGTCTTTTCCGAAAACAAGTATCCGGGAATTCCTAAGATGCGCCTGAATGATATCCCTGATTATTCATTCAGGGTTAAAGGATTGAACGTGATCCCGGTACGCGTACACCACATGAACCTTGAGATCCTGGGCTTCAGGATTGGCAACTTTGCCTATATAACTGACGCCAATTATATTCCTGAACTTTCGAAGGAGAAACTTTTCGGGGTAAAATACCTTGTTATAAATGCCCTGAGAAAAGAAAAGCATATTTCACATTTCAGCTTGAGGGAGGCTATCGATTTTACAAGGGAGATATCTCCCCGTAAAGCATTCATAACACACATCAGCCACCAGATGGGATTGCACAGCATTGTAAACCAGGAGCTTCCGCAGGGAATTGTGCTGGCATACGACGGACTTAGTTTTGAATGTGATGAATAATGTGGTAAACTATCTTTTCTTACGATAGTTCTGCTGAAGCTTTTTCTGGTAATTAGTCGAATAAAAGAATTTATTCCTTCCCATCCCCGCAGTATTTGTCCTGGCAGCCGATCGCCTCTTCTTCTCCCAGTCGCTTCTGCTTGTCTTACCCGACGAGGCACATCCTCCCATGATAGCAAGGAGGAGTAGAATCAATCCGTATTGCGCTATTTTCGAGATCCTGGACATCTGGCTTCAGCCTTCAGTGATTACGATAAAGTTATGAAATTTATACATTAATACAAAACAATTCAGTCATACCCATTATCATAGTATTAAAACGGATTAACAATTTTTTTAGTGCCTGCTAAAATTATATATTGCATAAAAAAAGAGTTTCGAAATGCGGATAAGATCATTGGGAAGCCTGATTCTGTTCTTCCTCCTGCTGCCGGCCGGCAATATATATTCTCAGGAATTAGCAGGTGCCACAATCGAAACAGGTAAAAATCTTGTAGTTACAGGTTTTACTCTCACCGACAGTTCATTTGTTCGATCAGAACAGCCCAGGCCATTGATAAGCTTTGTTCTCAATGGTTTACTTTACAACTCAACCGGTACAGAGTGCTTCTTTGGCGATGGAAGCTACAGACAGAATTTTACGGGCGGACTCGAGATCATATACAGAACCTCTACATCTGATGCCACAGAATGGAACTGTGACGTGAACTTCAGGAACGCAGGAAGGGATACACTTGTTCTTTCAAATGTAGTCCCGTTTGGTGAAAATACTTCATCGGTATATATAACAGGATACGGACCTCCCGACCTGGCACGTGCATGCCTTTTCCGTCCGGGATACACACCCGTGAGAGTTATCCTTCCCGATAATGCCTGGGAAATGGGATACTCATCTTTTAAAGCCGATGCCTCACGATCGGTATGCTCTGTAGCGCGGAGGACAAAAACAGGAGGAGGAGTGAAGCGGCGTTATGAAACAATCCTTCCTCCAGGCGCTGATGTCAGTTATCAAATCCATGCTGCAGCCTTCACCGGTGAATGGCAGAATGGCCTGAAAGTAATGTTCAGGGATAAATATCTCTACGACCTGGTGAACTTCGATAATTCACTCTATGAACGCAGCGACCTTGCGTGGATAAGGGAGAGTTACATTATGGTGTTGCAGATGGCCTGGGACAGGGAATTTTATGACCGCTTTACAGGAAGGTATAACTATGGTGAATTTCTTAAGAAGCAGATTGAAACCTTTGGCGCCATCGATGCTTTTGTTTTGTGGCCTACCTGGCCCAGGCTTGGCCTCGACCAGCGAAACCAGTGGGACCTTTACAGTGATCTTCCCGGAGGTACCGGGCAGCTGAGAAATTTCTCAAGGATGTCGCGTCCCTATGGAACCAGGTTCTTTATTGCGTACAATCCATGGGATAACAGTACCAGGAAGGAAGATCATCTGAAAGGACTTGCAAGGATGATCAGTGAAACAGAAGCCGATGGTGTTGTACTCGATACTTACGGGAGTACTACCGGGGAACTGCGGTCAGCAGCCGACAGTGTCAGGAAAGGTGTTGTGATGTATTCCGAAGCTATGGCCCTTCCAAAGGATATGCCGGGCATAATCACCGGCCGTGTTCATAATGCAATTTTCAAGAGCCCGGAACTTAATCTTAACAAGCTTATAAAGCCTGATAATGCAATATTCAGGGTTTGCGATGCCGGTGAAGATATTATTCACCGCGAGATCGCAATCTCTTTCTTCAACGGATACGGAACAGAGCTTCACATGGGCCGGCCGGGCGGAAGAAATGAAGACTTTGAGGCAGACAGGCAATACCTGGCGCAGACAACATTTATCCTAAGGCAGAATAATGATGCATTCCTCGATAAGAACTGGACACCTCTTCTTGAAACTGCTGCAGACAGAATTTTCGTTAACAGGTGGAGCTCAGGGTCAAAAACTATTTATACTGTGCTCAGTATGAAACAGGAGGGATTCAGCGGAAATCTTTTTCCGGTTCCGGAAATCAGGGGAGTTCATTATGTTTCGCTCTGGAATCATGAAAACATAATACCGGAAAATGTTAATG
>JAKLFN010000329.1 GCA_022711195.1 Bacteroidota bacterium | reverse complement strand
TGATCTCGAAGATCATACCGGTGGAGAAGTCGAAATTGCCTCGTGCAAGGGAGGCGACGGCTTTGCCAATATCTTCAGGAACTCCCCATCTTTTCTGAGGAATGAGCCCTTCCTGGATAAGCTTGTCATATTTATCCCTTACCTTAACGGTCATGTCGGTCTGGATGATCCCGGGACGCACTTCGTAAACCCGTATGCCGTCGCATGAGAGCCTGTCGGCAAAAAGCGCTGAGGTCATACTGAGCCCGGCTTTGGAAATACAGTATTCCGACCTGTTGGTAGAGGTCATATATGCCGAAATGGATGATATGAAAACAATTACAGGCCTGTAGTTGCTGATAGTCTGGGTGAGCCATACCATCTCCTTTGCCACCTTCTGGGCGAAAAAAACCGGTCCTTTCAGGTTTATATTCATTACACGGTCGTAGCTCTCTTCTGTCATCTCGAGAAGATCGTTACGCTGCAAAGGAGCAACACCTGCATTATTGACAAGGAAGTCGATCCGGCCATAACGTTCAAGAATATCATGAACAACCTCTTTCTGGCATGCTGTACATGAAATATCGAGTCCGACGGGAAAAAACTCGGCGCCGATCTTTTCCACTTCGGAGGAAAGGATACCCATTCCCTCGCTGTCGACTGACCGCGCTATTGCTGCTATATCATAACCTTCATTAGCCAGTGATATTGCCACGGCCCTGCCAATTCCCCGGCTTGCGCCTGTAACTACGGCCACAGGTTTATTGTTCATCTGAGAAGAATTTTATCAGTTCAGGTTATCCGGAAATATGGCGATAAAGGTAATAATTAGAATGATATCGTCAACAGGTCATTTTCTTAAATCGGGTATATCGATCCAGCATCTTTTCTTCCAGCTTTCCAGTCCCTTTTCAGCCAGCTGTACTCCCTTCGCTCCTTCAAATAATGTCCAGGGGAAAGGTTCATCCTTTACGATATGTTTCAGGAATAACTCCCACTGTGCCTTGAAAGCATTGTCGTAATACTCATTATCAGGCACCCTCGACCAGCCTCCGTAAAAATCTATTGTCTGCGGAATATCGGGATTCCAGACAGGCTTGGGTGTATTGCCGTATGACTGTGTATAGCATTCACGCAGACCAGCCACTGCCGAGCCTTTTGTGCCATCGACCTGAATAGTCAGGAGATCATCGCGGCGTACTCTCACCGTCCATGATGAATTGAATTGTGCAATGACACCGTTCTCCAGCTCAAACGTGGCATAGGAGGCATCTTCAGCAGTACATTTATATCTCTTTCCAGACTCATCGACTCTTTCAGGAATATGTGTAGCGCCGGTGCATGAGACTGATTTAACCTTCCCGAAAACATTGTCGAGGACGTACCTCCAGTGGCACAGCATATCTATGATGATCCCCCCGTCATCTTCGCGGCGGTAGTTCCACGAAGGTCTCTGTGCCGGGATAGTGTCGCCCTCAAATACCCAGTATCCGAATTCTCCCCGTACCGAAAGTATCCTCCCGAAGAAACCCTGCTCGATCAGTCTTTTTATTTTTACAATACCCGGCAGCCATAGCTTATCCTGAACCACTCCGTTTTTCAATCCGGCTCTCGTGCATAAGTCAAACAGTTCCAATGCAACTTCCGTGCTTGACCCTACAGGCTTTTCACAATAGATATGCTTCCCGGCCCTCACTGCTTTCCTCACTGCCTCGGCCCTTAGTCCTGTTGTCTGTGCATCAAAATAAATTATGTTGAAGGGATCCTTGAGCACATCATCGAGACTGGTGCTCATTTTATTTATCCCGGTGATCTCACAAAGTTTTTTCAGCTTATTTTCATCACGCCCTACCAGCACCGGATCGGGGATAATAGTTTCGGAAGTCCCGATTTTCACCCCGCCCTGTTTAATTATTTCTGCTATCGATCTCAGCAGGTGCTGGTTGGTACCCATCCTGCCGGTAACGCCGTTCATTATTATTCCAATTCTGTGCTCAATCATAACTTATAGTATTATACATTTTTTAAATATGCTGCTGTTATCTTTTCCAGGAATTCATCCTGATCTTCTCTCCAGTAAATATTTGAAAATATTTCCACCTCAATGAATCCGCCGAAGCCTGTTGCTTCCACCCATGATCTTATTTTTTTCAGCGGAATACAACCTTCGCCCATTAGCCCGCGGTCGTTGAGCAGATCGATGGTAGGTGATTTCCAGTCGCAGACATGAAAGGCAAGAAGATTATTCTGTTCACCACATCTCTTTATACCCTCCTGAAGATGAGGATCCCACCAGAGATGATATACATCGACTGCCACACCCACAAACGGAGAATTTATTTTTTCGGCTATTTCATTTGCCTGTGCAATTGTGTTAATTGCCGAGCGGGTATCTGCGAACATGGGGTGTAAAGGTTCTATTGCCAGCTTTACTCCTGCAGCCTCAGCATCAGGGAGTATGGCCATGATACCATCATATATCTGCTGCCTGGAATCTTCGAGTGACTGAACAGGATCAGCGCCGCACACCATCACAATCAGATTTGTGCCCAGGAGAAAGGCTTCTTCGATCGCCCTGCGGTTGTCGTCAATGGCAGCTTTCCGCCCGGAATTCTCATGGTGGGGGAAAAAAC
>JAKLFN010000328.1 GCA_022711195.1 Bacteroidota bacterium | reverse complement strand
ATAACTTCTGTCAGGCCTACTGCCTCTTCCTCCATTTTTATATTAATGCGTGTTCTGCCACTTATCTGGACTTCCTGGGTAGTCATACCGATATATGACACTACCAGTACAGAATTCTTACCTATGTTATCGAATTGAAAAAGCCCGTTTTCGTCAGTATATGTCCCTGTAGAAGTACCTTTAACCTTGACAGTAGCCCCAAAAACCGGGTTACCGTTAACATTTGATACCGACCCGCTGATGATATACTGTTCCAGATTTTTTCTGAGAGTCACTACTATCATATTGTTTTCCAGAATTTTATATCCAAAATCAGTGGAGTCAAACAGTTTATCAAGAATTTGTTCGATTGTAGCCTCTTTCATTTCTAAATCAGATGCCACCTCAACCGGCATGAAAAAGTCGCTGTAAAAAAAGTGGTAGCTGCTTTCTTTCTCAAGTATTTCAAATATTTCCTTGAAGGATTTTCCATGCAGTGAAACAGAGAATTTTTTCTCCTGGCTCATGCCAGCAGAGTGTAAAAGAATGAATGCTAACGATATGCAAAAGATTCTCTTTAACATAAAATAACTAATGGCGTTTTCGTCCCCTGGCGTTTTACTTCCAGGTAAAAATACCAAAAATTAAATATAAGTAAGACATAATGAAAACCTGATGACGAACTATTAAAGTTTTGTCAGGCAGAATAAATAATTTTCTAAAAGGCGGATTTTAATTTTACGATCTTCCCTTCAACTGTAAATGTTACCGGCGCTGATAAGCAGATAGCAGTAAGGACCTGTTCTATTGGCTCATTCCTGAGCAGTCCGGTGATGCGGTATTGTTTGATCTTCTCATCCGAAAAAACAAATTCGACATCATATTTTCTTTGAAGCTTAACAACAAGCGTCTCAAGCTTTTCGCTTTTAATGACCAGTTCATTGTTGGTCCATGCTGTTATCTGGTTGATATCGACAGATTCTGAAACAAATAAATTCTTTTCATCTGAATCATCAGGGCGATATGCCCCTGGTTCACTTTCCAGAATATCCTTTATCACAGGTTTTTGTGCATCCCTGAAAAAGATAGCCTTCTGGTTTGGATAAAGGTCAGTAAGAATCTCGCTTTTTTTCTCGTTATTCCTGGAAATGACTACTGAGCCTTCGACTAAGGTCATTTCTATTGCAGGTTCCTCGCCGTATGCCTTAACATTGAATGTTGTTCCAACCGATCTGATGCTTATATCGCCTGCATTTACAATAAAAGGCAGATTGGCCTGCCGGTTGACTTTGAAATAAGCTTCTCCCTGAAGAAATAAATTCCTGTTGCTGATATTAAATCCGGCATCATAGGAAACTGAGCTGCCTGCGTTTATAACTATCTCTGAACCATCTGCCAGCATCATTTTCGAAATCGAACCATAAGGTGTACTGACAATACTTTTCTGAACAAAATTACCTGTTAATGATCCGTTGTCTTTTTTCCCTGCAGGAGAAGTGAGCCTGGCTATAAAAAATACAAGAAGTAAGACAGCTGCCAGTGAGATATATTTTATAATCAGATCCCTGTTGATCATCCTTTTTTCAGAAGTCCTGTTTTCAGTAGCGATTGAATTCTTCTTGCTGATCCTCTCTTTGATCCTGTTATACATCTCAGGATCAGTCAATCCTGCTTGTCCATATTCTGCGTCAAATTTATTAAGCTGACCAATGATTGATCCGATAACATTTTCACTTTTACTATCATCGGAAATAATCCTGGCAAGTTCAGCCTGTTCTTCTTCTGTTAAGGTATTGGACTGAAGTTTCTTAAGCAAAATTTCCGTTGTTGATCTGTCGTCAATTGTCATTTTCCTGTACAGATAATTTAATTCTTAAATCATTAACTTTCTCCTGATAGTCTTTATTACATTATATATATGTGCCTCAACTGTCCGGACTGAAATATTCATTTTATTTGCTATTTCTTTATTAGTGAGATATTTGTACCGGCTCATGATAAATATATTTTTCTGTTGAGGCGGAAGAGAATCTATGATAGAATCAATCGATTCCTTCAGGTCAGTTAAATAAACTTCTTCGATTGTATTATTTTCCTCGGTTTGTGCATGGTTTTTTTGATGCTCAACAAATTTGCCATGTACATATTTCTGACGTAGAAAATCATATATTTTATTCGCGGCACACCGGTAAATATAATTGCTCACCGGAAGGCTTTTATCAAGAGAAAGGCGATGTTCCCATAAGCTTACAAAAACCGATTGAAGAAGTTCCTCTGTAAGGGAATGATTTTTCAGGTACTGGTATGAATAGGAATAGATCTTCTTGTGGTACCTGTTGTAAAGTACCTCAAAAGCCTCATAATTATCTTCCTGAATTTTTATAACCAGGTAACTGTCTTCTTTTTCCTGCATTGCCGGAATTTCCTCTTTATTCTAATCTGTTCCAGATCTGTAAATTAGATACTGAATATTTTTTTAAAGCAGAAAAGTAACTTCGCCCGTTCATATTTAAAACGTCCGAATATAGCGAAATAAAAATAATTTTCAATGAAGCCATACTCAGTCAGCCATACCCCGTGTATTGAAATTAACGGTAAAAACCTTAGATTTGAAATAAAAATATCATCATGAAATCCATTAA
>JAKLFN010000327.1 GCA_022711195.1 Bacteroidota bacterium | reverse complement strand
TTTTTCATAAAATATTTTATTACTGGTTGAATTTATATAGTAGAAATCTTCTATTCATTTTATTAATTAATGCTGTTAACCAAAGTTACCGCTGATTCTGCTGGATATCTTTTGTGGATTCGAGGCGGGTTCTTTTCCCATGACCATTCGAGTACCTTTAATTAAAATCTCAATTAATACGTTCGATAAAACAAACACAAATATGCACCCCCAGTTTGTCTCCAGAAAGCCCGGGCCAGGTTTCTGTTGTGGATTGTTAAGGGCTGAGAAGCTTAATAATATTATTAAATCTTCCTATTTCCATGTTTTGATAAAGGTAAATCAGGAAAATCCGGTTAGGAAAAGCATTTAACGAGATGCTGAGATAAGTTTATGAATTGCAGCAAAATAAGCACATTAAGCTATTTGCAGCTAAATTCAGACATTTCGTTGCATTTCAGATCATTTGTCTGGTTATTAAAGTTTTCAATTGAATCTTTGGTTCCCAGATTGACTCTGAATAATGAACTGAGAAAGAAATATTTAGCATTTAGTTTTTAAGAAAGAAGGTTACTGCTTTTGTCCGTTCCTGGTACAGAAAAAGAGTGAGAGTGAGTGCGAGAGCGAGTAGCGACAGCACTCACTCTTGCTCTTTTTCCTCAAGACTCACACTCACACTCACACCCCACTTTATTTCTTAATTTCCCGGAAAATACCGCCTCTACAGGGAATTCGACTTTTGCATTCAGATTAAAATATGAATGGAAGGAGGTCTTAAATTCAGGACATTGATATAATTTTGTTTCTCAGAAAAATCAGAGCAAGCATGAAAATCACAAAAGCTAAAAAGAGGTTGGGTATCATTTTATTGTTGCTTGCAATAATTTTTATCATTGCTTACTTTCCAACCCCACCCGGGCATTCCATTCAATATTATGAAAGAGGAAGAAGGCAATTAAAAACGGAAAAAGTAGCCGGAGAAAAGTGGCTTGTTTGGCTGTATAACAATCCTATAGGCGAAGCAACTTTGTGGGTGTTGGTAAAGAGAAAGATGGTTTCATCGATCTATGGTAAAATGATGGATCGTACTTCTTCAGCCAGAAGGATACATCCCTTTATTGAAGATTTTGATATTGACATGAGAGGTGCTCAGGAACAGGAATTTAAAAATTTTAACGATTTCTTTACCCGCAGATTAAAGGATAATGCAAGGCCAATCGATACCAGCTTTAATATTGTTGTTTCTCCGGCAGACGGGAAAATCCTGGCTTATGCCGATATAAGAAACTCCGATTTTATAATAAAAGGATTCCGATTTGATATATCTTCCTTCCTGGATAATAGTCTACTTGCGCAGAAATACCGTGATGGTGCAATTCTGATCATCCGTCTGGCCCCGGTCGATTATCATCGTTTTCATTTCCCGCTAAGTGGGAATTTGACTCCAGGCATAAAGATTGATGGTGACTATTATTCCGTCAACCCGTTTGCTTTACGTAGAAAAGCTGAAATATTATGTTTTAATAAACGAGAATATACGATTCTTTCAAATCCTTTGTTTGGTGATGTTGTTATAGCCGAAGTTGGAGCCACAATGGTTGGAAGCATCGTACAAACTTATAAAGGAAGCTCTGTAAAGAAAGGTGACGAAAAAGGATACTTTAAATTTGGAGGCTCAACAGTGGTTTTATTGTTTGAGAAAGATAAAATCAATATTGATAAGGATCTATTGAGCAATACAGCAAACGGTTATGAAACTGCAGTTAAAATGGGTGAAAGAATTGGTGAAGCTTCTCACACCCTTAATCTGAACTTACCGTTACCTCACCGGAATTGATGATGCACTTTGCAGATCGGCTCAAATACCGGATGCAGATGCAATTATTTTCTCCAGAGATTCTCCCCATACGCCCAGCCTTTGCGGACAGGTTCCTTGAGATAAATGTCGAGTTCAGGATGATTGCTGACTTTCATATTTGCAGCATCATAATCTATCCGGGTATTGAATCTTTGAGCCAGTACTCCTGTGATAGACATCTCCACCAATCCTGCTGAATAATCAAAATTAGATCCCGGCAGGGTATTATTTTTGATAGCTTCAATCCATTCGCGCTGAGGATTCTCTTCGAATACCCTGGGGATTGTCTGTGCAGGGAGGTTTTTCTGAAATTCAGCCCATTCGTTTCCCGGCAATAATATTTTAGGATTATTCGGACGGCCTCCTGTCATGAGACAATGCTTATCGCCTACCATTATCATGCCGCTGCCTGGCAGACTATCGAGGTGCCATTCAGGACGGTTCTCAGGCTTTAATCCTCCTTCGTACCACCGCATGGTAACAGGAACCTTGTTTCCCCTGGCCGGGAAATCCCATCGTATAATTGCCTGGTCTGAAACAAATCCGTTATCAGGGACCGGTGTTTTAAACTCAGCCTCGATAACATCGGGCATACCCAGGTCGAGAGACCAGTAAGGGGCATCAAGGGTATGACAACACCAGTCTCCCAGTTCTCCGTTTCCGAAATCGAACCAGCCTCTCCATGTTTTCGGGGCATAAACACTATTATATGGCCGGTATGCAGCCGGGCCCAGCCACAGATCCCAGTCGAAATATTCAGGAACAGGTTGTTCTGCCGGTGGAAAACT
>JAKLFN010000326.1 GCA_022711195.1 Bacteroidota bacterium | reverse complement strand
GGTCATGCCCGAAATAAAGAGTTTCCGGGGTGCGAAAGCAGCAGCCAGATCAGGCAGGTCATAGCGTGTAAGCGCCTCAGGAACAGTGCTGAGTATGAATCTTGTATTGTAATTCCTGTTCATCACTATTGAAGAATATGAAGAATATGGCTCTTTAAGGATCATCCCCGATAAATTAGCATCAAATAATGCCGCATGAAGAAGTACCGGTGCCATGTCTTTTACAGCAAAACCTGATATTTCAGCATAGTGACATTCACTTTTCATCCAATGCAGAATCTTCACCACATCTCCTGCCTGTATCCCCACAATGCTTCTCCCTGCCAGAATTGATGCATACCAGAGGTTATGGGAAGTTCCGTCAAAATATGCATCGCCACGGAATGATCCCGGACCAGTTTCTCCGCATCCCAGAATATCGGGAGCAAGAACTGCAAAACCCTGCAGCACAAATTTTTCTATCTCTCCTCCCGGCCCGGCTTCAGAGGATTTTCCTGCAGGATTAAGGTAGAGCATGGCTTTACTGCCCCAGTTTACCGGTCTGTACAACAGGAATGGAATAACATAATCACCCTCTCCTTTAATGAAATATTTCTCAATCGAATAACCCTCTTTCCGGATCCGTCCCGTAAAAACAGGTTTATCAACATCGGCAGGTTCATTATATCCTGTCAGTATTTTTGCTGAAGAAATAATGCCTGCAGAAAATTTCTCAGGATCTTTCCGTGCAGCATTCAGCTCCTTAAGCCTTATTTCAGCTTCCTTCCTGTTCAGGCTGAATACAGTTTCACCTTTCATGGAAGTTGATAACTGGCCGGTCGGGGTTACTGTAAGCTCTTCTTTTGTAAGAGGTTGAATGACTTCATCAGCAATGCTTCCGGGATTATTGAGATGTTTTCTGAAGAAAGCATACATGGCTTCCCTGTTCTTTTTTGTTGAAGCATGAACATCATCATCCTCCACTCTGGAGAAATTATCAGATGCATCGTAAGCTTTATAGATCCCGGTAACCTCTTTTTCAGTCTCCATGGCTCCCTGGATGCTGAACATATCTCTTGTTGTGGTTATCATCAATGCCGGCCTGGGTGCTCTCACGAGTAACAGATCCGGATGATCCAGTCCGCGATAAAGAAAATGGAACATTACCTGTTCCGCATCCTGGGGTCCTATTGACTGAAGGAGCCGACTGTAGTTCGTTATATAGTTTTCCGGAGCTGCTGCATATATCCTTTCGTCGAAAGCAGCAACATAAGCTGACTGGGTACCACCTCCCGAGCGGCCCGTTATTCCTATCCTGCCGGGATCAACATCTTTGCGTGTAAGAAGATAATCGACAGCCCTTATCCCGTCCCAGATCATATACCTGGCCTGGGAAGCTCCTGTAATAAATGCCTGGGCGCCGGGATATGAGTGCTCTTTTGTCGGACCGCCGACAGCTGACCGTCCTGTTTCCGGATTAAGATATTCGAGCCTTTCTCCCTGTCCTACCGGGTCGAAAGCAAAGACAACAAAACCTTTTGTGACAAGGTTCAGGATCACATGCTGATATACGGCACTTCGGTAACCTTCCTCGGAATGCCCGCTGCAATAGATAATGGCTGGAGCTTTGGTCCTCTTCTTCAGACTTCCGGGAATATATAAGGATGAGGTAACATAAAATCCGGGAACAGATTCATAGATAATGTGTTCTACCTTATATGATCCTTTATCGATTGTCTTGACGATCTTAGCATTAAGAGGAGTTTTTTCGGGAAAAGGGCCGACAATTTCTGCCAGTGTTTCACGGATAAATTTTTGTCTCTCCTGCCACGCCGGAAGTGTTTCAAGTTGTGATATACTTTTTTTCCTTTTATCAAGAAGATCATAGCACTGGTCAGTCAGATGGTGATATAGAGAATTCGGAGCATCGCTGAATTCCAGCCAGTTGTCTTTTATTACATCGAGGTCTTTCTGGGCAGGAGCCGGGATTGTAAATGAGATCACAAGCGACACAATAAGGATTGACCGGATAATTTTAATTAATGATTCTGTTCCGTGATAAGGTTTTTTTTGCATGATTGTCAAGTTATGTAGGTTTTATGAGTATATGATGATATACAAAAATAGTTTTTTTGGCAGGAAATGTATTTGAAATTACCGGAGAAATTCAGAAATAGAATCCATCCTAGGTAACCGAGCCCCGTCATGGCGACCTGTTTGTAGAATAACCAGACATTAATTCAATATCAACGTATTATAATACGTTGATAACAATGCATGGTATTTACGATGGTTCAGGAGAACATCCGGGAATTGGATTTATAAATTTTCCAATTCCGGAATGTTCCTCTTATATGCCGGAATATTGAATTCTCCTATTCCAGGATATTTCTCATATACTCGATTGATGCCGCAACTTCTTTTGCAGCGTCAGATCCTTCTGGTATCTCGTATTCAAGTTCAATATCAACACTTATCGGCCATTTCTCCTTCTTCAGAAGCAACAGGATATCGGCGATAGGTGTTTCGCCCTTTCCGAAAGGCATATTAGTTCCGGCCGGGGTACTGTTCGGCCCGGTCTTATCCTTTATATGTATACTGCGCATCCTGTCATGATACTTTATTATAATATCGTTGGGATGTAAACCGG
>JAKLFN010000325.1 GCA_022711195.1 Bacteroidota bacterium | reverse complement strand
ATGTTGCATGAAGATAGCTGCCTGATGGTGAGGGCAGCGAGAGCTGCAATGACCAGTTCCCGAAATATGCGAGACCGGGATTATTAATGTCGGCGCTGTAGAGTCCCTGGCTGGTTGCAGCAAAAACTTTCCCGCCGCCGAAGGCTATGTCGTTGACTTCGGCGGTACCGTTTCCGTTGCCGGGCTTCCAGGTGTCATAGATCTCCTTCTTCTGCAGATCGATCAGCACAATGCCGAAGCTGCAGGCAAGGTATGCATACCGGCCGTTTGTCCTTATCCTGTTGATGCTCTTCTTCCCGGGGATATATTTCCTGGAGATATCGGGGATATTAAGTATCACATTGCCTGCAACAAGGTCGATATTGGCTGTGAGGTAGGCTATGATGAGTGTCTGGTTCTGTTCCGACCATCCGATAGTGCTGATGCCTGTTTCTGTGAGGCCGTTCACCCGCGACAATTTCCTGAGCTGGTCATACTCCTTATTATATACCATCAGCGATGAACCTGTTGAGGCAAAGACCTCTTTTGATCCGGCGGCAACACTCCTGGCCGTGTTATAGTTGAGGTGGTCGGACCATACACCTACGGGAGTCTGTGCCTTAATGAGCGAAGCAGTAAGGAAAAAGAATGTTATGACCAGGGTTATTCTCATCGTTGATTAAACAGTATCAGACTGTTCTTTATTGTACCCGGCAAGGAATTCGCGAAGCTTTTCGAAGGCTCTTGCCCTGTGTGATATCAGGTTTTTTTCCGACAGGGGCATCTCTGCAAAAGTCTTTTCCTTTCCTTCGGGGATGAAGACAGGGTCATAGCCGAAGCCCTCTCTTCCGCGTTTTTCATTTATTATCTTTCCTTCGACGATCCCTTCAAAAAGATATTCCCGGCCATTGAGAATAAGAGCTATCACAGTCCGGAAACGGGCTTTCCTGTTCTTTTCATTTCCAAGGAGGGAGAGCAGTTTTTCGATATTGGCACCGGAGTTCTTGTCTTCTCCGGCGAAGCGTGCCGAATGAACGCCGGGTTCTCCTCCGAGGGCATCGACCTCAAGGCCGGTGTCATCGGCAAAGACATCCTTTTTCAGGGCATTGTGGATCACCCTTGCCTTATGGAGGGCATTACCTTCAAGAGAAGGTTCGTTTTCAGGAATATCTTCATCGAAACCAATATCACTGAGGCTCAGAAGCCTGAAATTGTCGTTCAGGATATGATTTATCTCCCTGAGCTTGTTATTATTATTTGTGGCAAATATCAATTGCATCGTGTCACTCTTTTGTCAGAGTGCAAAAATAGGAAATAATGTGCTACATTTGAGACTGACTATCAGCGGCAGGATGTTATTAAACATAAAATCTTTCAGTCTCTTTATGCTTCTTTCCGCATCGGTGCATTTAGCTGATGGCGCCGTGATCAGTAAGGCTTTGCAGGGAGTTCCGGTACTGGAGAGGATCATTATCAACGGCGATTCTATAATAAAAGGAGGTCTTTCGCAAGAACCGCTGGTACTCGATTACCGTCATCATAACATTGCATTTGACCTCGAAGGTGAAGCCAGCACTGTTTATCAATATTATCTCGAGGGCTTTGACAGTAAATGGAGCAGCTGGCACGAGCTGGGATACAAGGAATATACGAACCTGCCGCCCGGGAAGTATCTGTTAAAGGTCAGGTACTTTACCGGAAGCGAAAAAGGAGAGCTGAGCCTCTTCAGCTTTAAAGTACTTCCCCTGTGGTACTTCTCCTTATATGCCATACTATTTTATATATGTCTGGCGGCATTACTTCTGTGGACATTATATAATTACCTGACCCTCCGGTTTGCACGTACGCAATATATGCTGGAGCAGATAATCAACAAGCGAACGGAGGACCTGATCATCGAGAAGGAGAAGTCAGAGAACCTTCTTGCCAATGTACTTCCGAAGAATACGGCAAATGAGATCATGGAAAAGGGGAAGGCGGCCAAGATAAAATACAATTTTGTCACTGTGCTGTTTTCCGACATCCAGGGATTTACCAAGATCGCCGAGGAGACTAATCCCGAAGTGCTGATCGATGAGCTCGACAAGTTCTTCTTCTATTTCGATTCGGTTGTGGAGAGGCTGGGTATTGAAAAGATAAAGACTATCGGCGACGCGTATATGTGTGCCGGCGGGATCCCCGAAAAGAACCGGACAAATCCGGTTGAGGTTATACTGGCAGCTCTTGAGATGCAGACATATATGGGGCGGCTCAAGCAGACCACAGAGCTGGAGGGGATGAAGTTATGGGATATCCGCATAGGGATACACACGGGAACAGTAGTGGCAGGCGTTGTGGGCCAGAAGAAACTGTCATACGATATCTGGGGCGACACGGTGAATACCGCCAGCAGGATGGAGTCGTCGGGCGAAGCCGGGAAGATCAATATCTCGGGTACCACCTATGAATTTGTAAAGGAATTTTTCATCTGCGAGTATCGAGGTAGGATGCCGGTAAAATACAAGGGCGAGCTGGATATGTATTTTGTCAACGGGATCATCCCGGAACTGAGGGATGAAGAGGGAAAGCCAAACAGCAGCTTCAAGGTAAAGATGCAGATGATCAAGCTCCAGGATATTGAGGAGATGATAATGAAGCTCTATGATGAGGAGG
>JAKLFN010000324.1 GCA_022711195.1 Bacteroidota bacterium | reverse complement strand
CTCTGATTTTTTCCCTAAAATTATACAAAACAATTTCAGATATTGTATTTGTAATATTATTAAACTGATTAATTCATTAAAATGAAATAATCACCCGGATAACTGACTAAATAATTGTATTACAATTATTTGAAAGGATTAATACTGATGTTGAAAACCAAAATGTCTTAAAATTCAGGAATACATAAAGTCATGATTTTCAATCGTCAACACTTCGCGCGAAAAATTCTATGAATTTTTCAGGTTAAATGGTAATTTTGTAAAAACAGAACGTTGTGACTGAAAAGAAAAAGACTTGCATTTGTGAAAGCTGCGAATTCAGAGACGTGGTTTTTTCATACCTCGATGAGAAATCAATTGAACAGCTCTGCGAGAATAAGGAAGAACAGGCATTCAGAAAGGGAGAAATTATCAACCTCGAAGGTGAAAAGATCACAAACTTCAAATATCTGAAGAGTGGTTTGGTTAAGCTTTACAGAAGGACCTCTACAGGTGATGAACAGGTGATTACAATCACCAGGCCGTTTGAGTTTGTAAGTAACATGAGTATTTTTTCAGAAGAGCGTTACCAGTACTCGGTGTCAGCACTTGAAGATTCGGTTGTCTGTACTGTTGAACTTGGTTTTATCAAAAACCTGTTTCTTTCAAATGGTCCTTTCGCCATGGGCCTGCTTACAAAAATTTCGAATATCAACGACAAGATAATCCGCCAGACCCTTGATATCAGGCAGAAGAACCTTATAGGACGGGTAGCCTTTGTGCTTCTTTATTTCACTAACGAAATATACAATTCCAGGGTTTTCGACCTGCCAGTTTCAAGAAAGGAAATAGCAGATTACATTGGCATGAGCACTGCAAATGTAATCAGGACACTTTCTGATTTCAAGAAGGAAGGTATCATACGGATTTTCGGAAAGACTATCGAAATCGTCGATCTTGCCAGGCTTGAAGTAATCTCACGACGAGGATGACTTCTTCTTATTCAGTTTTCTCTCAGTTCCCTTTTTATAAATCCCTTTCCATGAAAAAATTATTATTCTTCATTTCTTTCATTTTTATTTCAATTGCACTTTTCCCCCAGCAGGAGCCGGCAAATTCTTCCCGTGCAAAAGAGAAGCATTATACTGTTGCAGGACAGAGACATGGTATAAGCTATTTCCCCAGAAAAGAATTTTCAACAGTTCAGTATAAAGCAGGTGATTCTCTCCTGTTCGATTCATATCATTCTCCTGAAGTAATTATTTTCTGGCTGAAAAAATGGGCGGAACAATACCCTGAAATCACTGATCTCTATGAGATTGGAAAAAGCTACGAAGGGAGGCCGATATACCAGATGACAATAACCAACAGGAAGAAAGGCAGGGAAACAGAAAAGCCCGCAGCTTTTTTTGAAGGGAACAGGCACAGCGGCGAAATTACTTCAGCCGAATCTGTTATGTGGCTGATAAAATATCTCCTTGAGAACTATGGCAGGGATTCACTGATTACTCATATTATTGATTCAAAAACTATTTATGTAAAGCCTCTCAATAATCCTGACGGGGAAAGCATGTATCTCAATACTGCCCAGACCAACCGAAGCACCGTGAGGCCTGTTGATAATGATAATGACGGATTGCTTGACGAAGATTCGCCTGAGGATCTTGACAGCAACGGAGTGATACTCAACATGCGCTGGAGAGATGCGGAAAAGGGTAACTGGATACCGGATTCACTTGATCCCACAGGAAGGATAATGAAAAGAGTCCCGGCAGGTAAAGGAATATATCGTGTTGCATCAGAGGGCTATGATAATGACGGAGACGGAAGGATCAATGAAGATGGAATAGGAGGCCTTGATCTCCATCGCAACTATCCGGAAAACTGGAGACCCGACAAGGAAGTCACTGGTCGCGGATGGGTGCAGGGTGGCTCGGGAGAATATCCTCTCAGTGAACCGGAGACCCGTGCTGTTGTTCTATTTCTCCTTTCCCATCCGAATATCTATGTTGTCAATTCAATGGACACAAGTGTTCCTATGCACCTGAGGCCTCCTTCAACTTCCGCTTCAGAAGAAAGGATGTATCCCGAAGATCTCAAGTGGTATAAGATCTTTGATGAAATAGGGAAGAAGCTGACAGGATATGCAAAAGCCGGAGACGTGTACAAGGACTACAGTGAGGGAGCAGGCAATCCCCTCTTTGGTCACGGGCCCGACTTTGGCTATTGGTATTATGGTGCAATATGGTACGGTGACGAGCTATGGAACAACGGGAAAAACAAGGATTATAACAAAGACGGAGATGTAGACCAGTATGAGGTTCTCAGGTGGGATGATGAGGAGAATGACAGCCTTGGTTTTTATAAATGGAAAGCAGTTAAACATCCTTATCTCGGCGATGTTGAGCTGGGTGGTTATGATCCGAAATTTTTCATGCAGAATCCTCCGGCAAAACATCTTGAATCATGGGTGAAAAATGAAGCCTTGTTCAATATGGAACTAATTAAGCACCTGCCCGAACTTTCCTGGGAAGGTACTGAGGTTAAAAAGATAAAAGCCTATAAAGCTGATTCTGTTGATTATCAGGTAAAAGTAAGTTATAAGAACACAGGAAAGCTTCCGACTGCCCTGAGCCAGGCTCAACTGGTTAAAATAGTCAGGGA
>JAKLFN010000323.1 GCA_022711195.1 Bacteroidota bacterium | reverse complement strand
TTGCTGCACTGCCACATGTACCACCGGCAATTTTACTTCTTTCAGCCTGAGAGAACTTCAGATTCTTCTTAAACGGGGTGAGAATGATAAGGTACATGATGTTATCAGCAAATGCATGCTTTGCGGGAAGTGTACTCTTGTCTGCCCCAGGGGCGTAAATACGCGAAACGTCATTACCCTTGCGCGTGAAGCTTTTAAACTGAAAATTAAGAATGCAGTTTGATCCTTTCATAATTCCCTTTGAGATAGGAATCTACTCCATTATCCTATATGCAGTAGCCAGGAGTGTTATCTGGTTCCGCGACCTTTCGAGACAGGATAAGCTGAGGCTGCAGAGAGGCTTTTTCGGACGTTCATTTGGAAAGAGTATCAGGGAAATATTCATGGAGAGCCTGATACACAGAAAAATACTGAAGGCAAATCCGCGACTCGGCTACATGCATATGAGCCTCGCCTTTGGTTGGTTCCTTCTTATTCTATTCGGAACAATCGAGGCAGATATCTTCGGTGAGAAGCACCTCAATCCTCCATACAGGGCGATATTTTTCAAGTTTTTTAATCCCGATCATGGCAGGACAGGCTTTGAAGCAGCATGGTCGTTCCTTATGGATTTCCTGCTTGCTTTTATCCTTTCGGGACTGATACTTGCCATCATCAAGAGAATCTACTCCAGGGTGGTTGGTATGAAGAGGACCACAAAGCTTAAGCCACTGGATAAGGTAGCATTGATCTCTCTCTGGACTATCTTCCCAAGCAGGCTGCTCGCAGAGAGCTTTACCAGCGGAGCATACGGAACAGGAAGTTTCCTGACCGGATCGCTGGGTTCCTGGCTTGCCTCATTTCTTCCCGCCAATGAAATGGCATACCCGTTCTGGTGGCTTTATTCGCTGTCGCTCGGAACATTCTTTGTTCTTCTTCCTCTTACAAGGTACATGCATATTCCTACAGAACTCTTCCTTATTTTTGCCAGGAATTCCGGAATTACCACCGGCGACAAAGCCGGGGCGTTCACGGAAATGCAGATATACTCCTGTTCCTCATGTGGAATATGTATCGATGCCTGCCAGTTGAATTTCTCAAACGGCATAACTACCATCCAGTCGGCCTACTTGTTGAAGGGAATCCGGAACGGAACTGATGTAAAGGACATCGCCTTTAATTGCCTGATGTGCGGCCGCTGCGATTATAAATGTCCTGTTGGAATTGAGCTTACACCGATAAGGATGATCCAGAGAAGGGCAGGAGAGGTGAATAAGGCCGGGAAAGGACTCTGGAAGAAGTATTTTCCAGATAAGCCTGCGGTTAAGCTTCCGAAGACCAACGGACGACATACTTATAATTTTCTTCCTCCCATACCCTCTGCTAAGACAGAAGTGCTCTATTTTGCAGGATGCATGACCCATCTTACTCCAGCCATCAGGAATAGTATGGTCAGGATTCTTGATGCATCAGGTGTGAAATATAAATTTATCGACGAAAACGGTGGTGTCTGTTGCGGACGTCCGTTGATGCTGGCAGGGCAGGATAAGGAGGCCCGTGAGCTCATTAATTTCAATTCAAAACTCATTCTGAAATCGGGTGCGCAAGTACTGGTAACTTCATGCCCGATATGTTATAAGGTGTTCAGGGAGAGCTATTACCTGAATATTGAGGTGCTTCATCATTCGCAATTCATAAAAAGACTGATTGATGATGGCACCCTGAAGCTTAATTTCCTCAGGAAAAGAGTTTCCTACCACACACCATGTGATCTTGGCAGGGGATCAGGAGTATATCAGGAGCCGCGGGATGTGCTCAGATATGTGTCACAATTGCAGAAAACAGATGTTGATGATGGTAATTCTCTTTGCTGCGGAGGAAGTCTTGGCAATATGAAGATCAGTTACCACCAGAGACATAAGATAGCCACTGATGCCGCTGCTGCTCTTACGAAGGATCATCCTGATATTCTTGCCACTTCGTGTCCTCTCTGCAAGAAAACACTTGCAGCTGCAACAGAGACTAAGGTTGCTGATATAGCTGAAATAGTAGCTGAAGCTATCTATGTTCCTTCAGGAATTAAACCTGAGCCTGGTTCTCAATCCACAACCTTGCATTCACAAAGGCCTTTATCCAGGGTGTGATCTCATCGTGCCTCCGGTCGGGAGGATAATATCCACACTGCCATGGGAAATAGGCTCTTTCGAGATGTGGCATCATCGCCAGATGACGTCCGTCGTCAGAACAGAGGCCGGCAACATCATGGTCCGACCCGTTTGGATTGGCCGGGTAAGTGTGTGCCGAATATTTCATTGCAATATTATACTTCTTCTCAGAATAGGGAAGCCTGAATGCTCCTTCGCCGTGTGCAACCCAGATCCCTAGCTCCATTCCTTCCATATTCCCCAGCATTACAGAATTGTTCTTAAGGATCCTGACTCCGAGGAATGCTGATTCAAATTTATCAGATTCATTACGTACAAGCTTTGGCATTTTTTTGTGACCGGGATAAATGAGCCCCAGTTCTGCCATCAACTGACATCCATTGCAGACACCCAGCGATAAGGTGTCCTTTCTTTTATAAAAACGCTCCAGGGCTGATTTTGCTTTTTTGTTGTACCTGAATGCACCTGCCCATCCTTTTGCAGAGCCAAGCACATCGGAGTTTGAAAAGCCTCCGACAAACAC
>JAKLFN010000322.1 GCA_022711195.1 Bacteroidota bacterium | reverse complement strand
ATGAGCTCCTGATGAGACAGGTACTGCTGTCTTTCCGCTGTACCTGTTTCGCTTCTCGGCCAGCTTCGGGTCGCTCCCGTCAACCCATGCTATCACAACGTCAATGGGCCTGTCAGCAGCAGTGGCCCCGGCTGTACTCCCGGCTCCGGAAGTTGCAGTGGCCACGTTTGCTGCAACAGACAGGTTATCTGTTTCCATGGTTCAGGTTTAAAGTATTATCGAGCCATCTGAATATCTTCTCCCGCTGGCTGACCCCCATCATTTCGACACTCTGAACACAGACCGATTTTATACGGGTATCTTTTGTGCACCTATCAATTCTCCTGTTCAGTCGTGTCTCCGAGTACCAGGGATGCAGGTATCCGAGATTGAGCTTCGCCTGATGCGCGGTTCCATAATGGATCTCAAGATGGTATGCCAGTGAGCTTGCAAGCAACTGCTCTGAATCCCTGAACCGGTACGAAATTGTCTTTCTCAGAAGTTCTTCGTTGGCACTGAAGTAGTCTTTAAGGGTCTTTATCCGCATCGGATGAGCCGTGTGACAATGGAAATAATACCGCCATCTCCTGCCAAGCAGCAGGGCGGTTTGCCATTGACGGATATAAAACGAGATTTTTGGCCGGTACTCTTTGTTTCCCCGGATATGCCTGTTCAGCAGTAGTTTCAGTGAATTCCCGGCAATCTTCCTTACCGGGGGCAGTAACCATTTGCCCCTGAGAACCGGCAGGCCGTCAATAAACCAGTCCTCCTCAACGGTATCCCTTATCAGTATCGTATCATCATTGAAATAGATGAAATTTTCTGACAATCCTTTGATTCTCCAGATCATTGTATGAATTGAGGAACTGTTGAAGGTAGGGAGGTACTCTTCGTAGCCCCTGAAGATTTCCCTGTGGTCAACAATCTTCAGGCACCCTGCTTTATCTGGAAATCTTTCCTTCACCTCGTCATGAAGTCCCGGATCCTGTTCATCAGTAACGATATATATATTTCTGACAAACGGGGCAAATGTTAAAATCGAGAGGACAGAATATCTAATTTCGTTTGATGATGCGAAGCGGGCCGGAACGGCTCCGGGGTGCGCAGCAGTCAGTTTTTCCTTCGCCAGGTAACGTTTCCTCTTCCCGGCGAGCCTCGGGTCACTGCCATCAACCCACAGGATCACTGCGTCAATCGGCCCACTCTTGGAAGGTTTTATGTTATCTGACATTGTTTTGTTGTAAATTTACGGCTTTATTATTTTTATACAATTTTAGCCAGAAAATTAAAGACGCATGTCCGGAGGCAGTCGAAAAAAGATCGGAGTTGTATCAATGGTCAGAAACGACCAGTTCTTTATCCCGAAGTGGATTGATTACTACGGGAAGGAACTGGGCCGCGAAAATCTCTTTCTTTTCATCGACGGACATGATCAGGATCTTCCGGATGAACATGCATCAATAAACGTCGTAAGGCTTCCCCGGCAGGGACTGACCAGGTCGAGGGGCGACAAGAACCGGATTGATCTGATCTCCAATTTCACAAAAGCATTGTTCTTAAGGTATGATATAGTCATTGCACATGACATTGATGAGGTCCTTGTTGCAGACCCTGACCGCGGACTTTCCCTGTCCGATTATCTTCAGAGGCCTGTAAAATCTGCTTCTCTCTCAGCTCTCGGACTGGATGTAGGACAGCATCTCGACCTTGAAAAGCCCATTGATCCTTCCCGTCCGTTCCTCGAGCAGAGGAGTTTTGCCCACGTCTCGGCACGTTACACAAAAGCCATTGTGGCCTTCCGGCCTCTCAGATGGGGTTCCGGATTTCACAGGGTCAGATACAGGAATTTTCATATTGACCCGAACCTGTTCCTGTTTCATTTTGGAATGGTTGATTTTGAAATATCGAGGAGAAAGATGGAGGATCAGTCGCTGCTTGATGCCGGCTGGCGCGGGCACCTTGACAGGAGATATGAACTGTTCGACCTGGTCACAAAAAAGAGTCCGGCAGACGGCGATGCTTTCTTTGAGCAGGCCAGGAGAAGGGAGAGCATATTCCGTCCCCTGTTTGCGCTCAATAAACCGGGCATGCTTCCTGAAAAGCCTGTAATAAGAATCCCGGAACGGTTCAGAGGCATAGTGTGAGTTACAGTCTGAGTCAGATACATTATAAATAGTAAGGAAACATGAGGTTAAAATACAGGTTAAGGAAAGCGTACAGGAAGTTTTTATTCAACCTCAGTGCTTCCGAGAATCCGCTGTGGCTATACTATTGCAGGCACATATACAAGCCAAAGCCAGGCACCATAGAGGTTTTCCTTGATAAATACTCAAGGGAGCGCGGGCAGGTTACATTTCTCCAGGTTGGGGCAAATGACGGATTCATAAATGACCCCCTGCATATGTTCATCAAGAGGGACAACTGGCGGGGTGTTCTTGTGGAGCCCCTGCCGGATGTATTCAATGAATACCTCTCCAGGCTCCACAGGAAGAGACCTGAGATCAAAGCAATCAATGCAGCCCTTGACCTCAATGATGGGACGAGGCCGCTCTATAAACTGTCTGTCAGTAAAGAACGCTGGGCAACAGGACTGTCAAGCTTCAGCAGGGAGGTGCTGGTAAAAAAGCTCCGGGACGGCAGCATGCTGAGGAATATGCGCAGGGAAGGGGTGACCCTTCCTGAAAATGAGGATGAGTGCATAATC
>JAKLFN010000321.1 GCA_022711195.1 Bacteroidota bacterium | reverse complement strand
GTTCCTCGATTCATAATATGTCAGATCGAAGGGCAGGGAATATGATCTGAGTGATTTAAACCCATTAGTATTGAAAAAGAAGTCGAAATATGACATAATAAGCTCTCTTACAGAACGATAAACCGGTTCCCTGAACCTGAGACTTGTGAAATTTGATTTAGCTATCGCTCCCCAGAATCCGTCAACCTTATATACAGCTATAACATGATCATCGTCATCCTCTGCCAGCATATCTACAATC
This sequence comes from Bacteroidota bacterium, assembly GCA_022711195.1. The sequence goes on along the minus strand of JAKLFN010000321.1, from coordinate 2,448 downwards.
ATAGGTTTGTTGCCATTGAACTGAAGTGCTGCAGCCGCAAAAAGAGCACCTTCAAAACAATGTGCTGTTCCGGTCTTTATTACCCATCTGGGTGACCGGGATGTGTATTCGGGATTATATTCGATTGAATCGAGAAATGACTGGATCTTATCAGGATTATTTAGTTTCTTAAGGAACCTGATCTCTTCACTTGTCCATCCCATGATAGCCTTTTTGCAATTTCTCCTTCTTCTTATTTATACTTCATATCCTTCTGCCAGCTGCCTCTTGCCAACTGCCAATTGCCAACTGCCAACTATCATCTAACTAAATCAGACCTGCGATTATCTCGTTCATCTCACCATACTGTTCTTCCATACTCTCTACGAGCCTGAACTGAGCCCGTGCACGCTGGAGGTTATGGTGCACGTGATGGATCTTGAAATAATTATCACCGTCTATATAGTCTGTAAGGAACCTCAGTGCAATTGTGAAGGTTATAAGCCGGGGTGCGAAAGCGAGATAATCAATCTCAACCGGATTGAGAGTATCCCTGGTCTCCGAAAGATATCCTGAAGCATAAGCTTCAAAAAGTTTTATATCCATCCTGACCTTCGAGAGTTCTTTCTCATCCTCGGCCGCGATATTTGCAGCAGTCCTGATAGCATCTCCAAAGTCGTAATGCACATATCCGGGCATTACTGTATCCAGGTCGATCACACATAATGCCTTGTCGTTCTCGTCGAGCAGAATGTTATTGAATTTTGTATCGTTATGAGTAATACGGACAGGAATTTTACCTTCCCTTCCGAGTTTCAGGATAATCTTCATCTCTTCAGCTCTTTTATGGACGAATTCAGCTTCTGAAACGATTTTCTCTGCTCTTCCGGCAGGATCTTTTTCAAGCAATCTGTTGAATGTTTCCAGCCGTTTTTCTATGTCATGAAAAAACGGGATTGTCTCAAAGAGGGGTTCTCCCGGCAGGTCTGCCAGCATCGCCTGAAACCGTCCGATAGCCTTTCCGCCTTCAAACGCTTTAACCGGAGTGTCGACAATATTGTATGAACGGTGATTCGATATGAAGATATACATCCTCCAGAATTTCCCTTCTTTGTCTGTGATCCAACTGTTCCCGTTTTTAGCCGGGATAAGTCTCAGACACTCCCTTTTGATATCAGAACCCGGTATGGCGCTCAGCTTTTCTCTGAGATGTATGGTGACCCTTTCGATGTTATGCTGAAGCTCGGGGATATTTTTGAATATTTTATCATTCAGCCTCTGCAGAATATAATTATCCTTTTCACTTTCTTTTGTTTCAACCCGGAAAGTATCATGGATATGACCGCTGCCGTATGGTTCGCCTTTCAGGAAGGTCCCGTCTGCAGTAAAAAGGTCAAATATTTCTCTGAGGTCAGGCGACATTTTTCAATCCTGCTTTATATCCGATAAAGGCGTAATACATTATTATAAGGTAACACGGTACACAGAGCCAGTATGCCTGTTGTGTTGAAAAAGCAACGGCAAGTTTGCCATATAACAGTGGAAGCAGAGCACCTCCGGCAATTGCCATTATAAGCAATGCTGATGCTGTTTTGGTGAATCTGCCCAGACCATACAGAGCCAGAGGCCACATTGCAGGCCAGACAAGTGAATTAGCCAGTCCCATAAGCGCTACAAAAAGCACTGTAACAGGCAGAACCAGCTGAATGGGTTTCAGGGTCGTAAGATCAATGAAAGGCATCGTAAAGGCTATATTTGCCGGGGTAAGGATCGCACCCAGAGAGAAGATCAGTCCCAGAACTGTACATATCTTTAATGCATTACCCTGCTTCAGGTATTTTGGTATAAGAATGATCCCAAGGATATAACCCACAACCATGGCAAGCATCGTGAGTGAGGTATAGTACTTTGAAGATTCCATCGGTATATTAATGGACTGTCCGTATCTGATAATAGTATCTCCTGCAATTACTTCCACACCTACATAAAAGAAAAGGGCAATCACGCCAAGTACAAGATGCGGGAACTGCCAGATACTTGTTCTTTTGCTTAATTCAGCGCTGGTCGTTTCATCAATTTCTTCAGCTTCAACCTCGGGCAGGTGAACAAATTTCATGAACAAACCCAGTAAGACCAGTATTACAGCCATTACAATATAGGGAACAATTACTCTTTCAGCCATTTTATCCAGAAGAACAGCACGTGCAGCTGCATCTGCAGCCTGTGCCAGTTTCTCTTCAAGTATATGGGAATCTTTAAGGATGATGCCTGCAAGGATTATCGGGGCTATTGCTCCTGCAAACTTATTGCATATTCCCATTATGCTTATCCTTTTTGCAGCACTTTCCCGGGGACCCAGAATAGTAATGTAAGGATTTACAGCTGTCTGCAAAAGTGCAAGACCTGCACCTTCGACGAAGAGGCCCGTAAGGAAGAGGGCATAAGACCTGGCCAAAGCTGCAGGTATAA
>JAKLFN010000320.1 GCA_022711195.1 Bacteroidota bacterium | reverse complement strand
ATCTTCTCCAAAATATAATTTGTTGCCTATCCTGATCTTCCTGGCAGGGTCGACGAGCACATCCCAGAGCCGCTGGTCGCGGTTGAGCTCCCTGAGAAGAAACACCTCTATCTCGGCGCCGGTCTTTTCCTTGTTGCCATATAAACGCGCCGGAAATACTTTCGTGTTATTGAAAACGAGAACATCATTCTCGCTGAAATAGTTGATTATGTCCCTGAATACCTTATGCTCCAGCTTCTTTGTCTTCCTGTTCACCACCAGCAGCCTCGACTCATCCCTGCTTGCCGAAGGGTATAAGGCTATCAGCTCCTGAGGGAGATTGTACCTGAATTGAGATAATTTCATACTTTATATTGACTTTTTGATTTTAAGAAATCCTTTATACGGAGAAAAATCAGATTTGTTTCATATTTTTTAAAAAGAGGTCAAATTTTTCAAGGGTGAAGGCATCTTTTTTACTAAAATGACCTATTGCCGTCCTCTCAAGGGCTGAGAGATAACACCCGGTCCCAAGCTTATCCCCAGGTCCCTGGCAAACGACCTTACATAGGTTCCCTTGCTGCATAAAAGCCTGATCGTGGTCACAGGGATACCAAAATCAACTATCTCCAGCTCCCGGAAGTTTACACTCACCGCCTTTATCTCTTTTTCTATGCCTTTTCTTGCATATTCATAAGCCCTCTTCCCGTCTATCAGCTTTGCCGAATGCATAGGGGGCATCTGCAGTTGCTCACCACGAAATCCGTCAAGCGCTTTTTCGACAAGCTCCCTTGTAATATGATCTGTAGGAAAATTTCCCTCTGTCTCTGTCTCCAGGTCGAATGATGCTGTTGTATGACCAAAATGAAAACCGGCCACATATTCCTTGTCGAGATCTCTGAATTCCTCAATTCTTTTTGTGGCTTTACCGGTACAAATTATCATAAGTCCCGTGGCAAGCGGATCGAGCGTTCCTGTATGTCCGACCTTTATCTTTTTTATACCAAGAGTGCTTCTGATCATTATCCTCACCTTGTTCACCAGGTCGAACGATGTCCAGTAGAGGGGCTTGTCAAAAAGCAACACCTCTCCCTCCTCAAAAATGCTCTTCTTCTCTTCTGTCATTCTAACCAAGAAATATTGCGACGGCTCCTGCAGCAACACAATATATTGCAAACCAGAGAAGCCTGCTTCGGCGTACCAGTGCTATCATCCAGCGGCATGCAAGGTATCCCGAGATAAAGGCAGCCAAAAATCCGATAAGTATTATTCCTGCACCCGAAGCGCCGCCGGCAGCACCTCCCCCGGCAAGCTCGAGAAGGTTGGCTCCTATTACCGGGATCAGCACCATCAGGAACGAGAACTTTGCTATCTCATCCTTACTGTTTCCTATCATCAGTCCCGTCGATATCGTCGCCCCCGACCTTGAGATTCCCGGTATAACGGCAATGGCCTGTGCAATTCCTATTATCAGCGCATCGGCATAACCGATGTTCCTCTCTCCTTTTCTGATAAAATGTGCAAGCCCGAGAAGAAGCGCGGTAACCAGCAGCATCGATCCCACGAACAACAGGTTGCCGTTGAACAGCTGCTCCACGGGTTCCTTCAGGAAGAGACCGACAATGCCGACGGGTATCATGGAGATAATTATTTTCAGCACATAGGAGGTCTCTTCGTTCATCCTGAACTTCAGTGTTCCGGCGATTATTTTAACTATCTCCTTCCAGAAAACCACCAGGGTGCTGAGCACAGTAGCACCATGAACGGCCACCGTAAAATAAAAACTCTCCCCGGCATCGACACCAAAAAGGGCCTTCCCTATTTCAAGGTGTCCCGAGCTGCTCACGGGTAAAAATTCTGTAAGCCCCTGTATCAGGCCAAGTATAATCGCTTCAAACCAGGTCATGTAATCAAGATTAATTAAGTATTAAAAAAGTGCCTGAAGTGTCTAAAATGCCTAAAGTACTTAGAGTTGCTTCCCTTCCTATAACTTTAAGTACTCCAGGCACCCTAGGCACTCCAGGCACTCTAGGCACTCCAGGCACTCTAAATACTCCAGCCACTTTAGCTCACTTTTCCTTCGGCTTCTTCATTATCGCCCATATCTCAAATGCAAACCCGGCCAGGACAACTATCGGTGCAAGCGTTATCCTGCGGAAGCTGAAAATCTTTTCATCGAATACATTGGGATCATTTGTTCTTCCGCCGAGCATCAGCAGAAAACCTGTGACGATAATGGCAAAACCTATTGCCAGCAGTATGTAATTTTCGCGCCCGAGGGCGAAATTCATCTTTTCCTTGTTATCATTCTTTGCAGCCATAAGTGTCAGTAATAAAGTTTATCTTCTGAAATGCTTAAAAACCTGTTAACGGAAAACCAGGTCGAAATAATATTAATAAAAATCCCTGTCATGATTATCACTGCTCCCAGCAGCAACAGCAGGTTTGTATTTTCAAAGGTGAACATCATAAAAAATTCCTTCTCGATCAGATAAAGAAGTCCGAGCAGCAGCACCATTGCAACAAGAGCAGCAATGAATCCGTGTAATGCTGCCTGGAGAATGAAGGGTTTTCGGATAAACGATCGCGTGGCGCCCACCAGCTGCATGGTACGTATCAGGAACCTCTTTGAATATACCGACAGCCTGATGGTATTATTAATTATTGTAAGCGCTATCAGGAAGAGGAAGGCGCTGATGACCAGCAGGAAGAT
>JAKLFN010000032.1 GCA_022711195.1 Bacteroidota bacterium | reverse complement strand
ACGAAGGGATGGACAGGACACATAATCCTGAATTCACAGTGATGGAAATATATATTGCCTATAAAGACTATAACTGGATGATGTCATTTACCGAGGAGATCATCAGCAGGGTGGCAATGGATCTTCATGGAAAAACAGAAGTTGTCTATGAGGGCAAGGTGATAAACCTCAAGCCTCCGTTTAAAAGGATCAGCATGCTCGACTCGATAAAAGAGAATACCGGCATCGATATTAACGGCATGGATGAGGACCAGCTCAGGAAGGTATGTGACAAACTTGGTGTGGAGCATGACCCGACAATGGGAAAGGGAAAGCTTATCGATGCCATTTTCAGCGAAAAATGTGAACATTCACTCGTTCAGCCTACTTTCATAATAGACTATCCTGTGGAGACCTCTCCCCTTACAAAAATACACAGGAGCAAACCCGGACTTACAGAGAGGTTTGAGCTCTTCATCAACTGTAAGGAGATTGCAAATGCCTATAGTGAGCTTAATGACCCTATCGACCAGATGGAAAGGTTTAAGGATCAGCTGAGACTTTCAGAAAAAGGGGATAATGAAGCAATGTTCATCGACCACGATTTTGTGAGGGCGCTGGAATACGGCATGCCTCCCACATCGGGAATGGGGATGGGCATGGACAGGCTGGCAATGCTGATGACCGACCAGCCTTCGATACAGGATGTGCTTTTCTTTCCGCAGATGAAACCGGAGATCAGGCAGAAGGCTGAAGGCAGCAGGCCGGAGGAGTACCTCGAATTGGGCATCCCCGAAGAGTGGGTGGAGCCTCTGCAGAAGCTTGGATTCACAACTGTAACAAAGCTTAAGGAAGTCGAAAAGGCAGGTAAGCTTGCCAACGACCTCAACGGCTACAATAAGAAGAACAAGTTGGGCCTCGCAGGGCTTAGTCCTGAAGCTGTGGCTGGATGGCTTAAATAGAGGCTTATCAAAGAAAATCCCCTCCCGGGAGGGGCCTGGGGTGGGTTCTATTTTTAGGAGCACAGATGCTACCGCATAACGATCTGAAGAATTCGGTTTTATTCTTAAATATTAGATAAGTACCATATTATGCTTAACCTCCTCAAACATCCGCTCCTCACACATAAGCTGACACGTCTGCGCAGGAAAGAGACTGACACAAAAGAATTCCGTGAGACGCTCGAAGAGATCGCAGGTCTCATGGCTTTTGAAATTACCCGCGATCTGCCATTAAGGGATGTGACCGTTGAGACACCCATGAGAAGCTGTTCCACACAGGAGCTGGCAAGGGATGTTGTGCTGATACCTGTTCTCAGGGCAGGACTGGGTATGGTTAACGGGATATCGAACCTTATACCTTCTGCCAAAGTAGGACACATAGGCATGTACCGCGATCATGAGACCCTGGAGCCGAAGACCTATTACAGCAAATTTCCGGAGAATCTCAGCAGGGCAGTGGTAATGGTTCTTGATCCTATGCTTGCCACGGGAGGGAGCGCCTCGGCGGCAATAAGCTTCCTTAAGGAACAGGGAGCGACGACCATCAAGCTGGTTTGTGTGGTGGGGGCTCCCGTGGGTGTTGAAAGGATCAGGAAAGATCATCCCGATGTTCAGGTTTACCTTGCCGCTCTCGACGAAAAGCTGAATGATATTGGTTACATTGTCCCGGGCCTGGGGGATGCCGGCGACAGGCTTTTCGGAACAAAATAACTATATCTTTTTCAGCTCCCCGTCAAATGTCAGCACCTGTCCTTTCCGTGTGTGAGAGCTGTATGTATGGCTGCCGTATCTCAACGATAAGGGATAGCCTGCCTTTGAGGTAACCTTCAGCATCCTGAGACTTCCTCCTTCCCAGGTGAACTCCAGCTCAAAACCACCCCTGGCCCTCACTCCTTTTATATATCCCTGAGGTACAGCATCCGGCAGTGCAGGAAGAATGTCTATGGCATCGAGATGACTCTGTACCAGCATCTCAACAATTCCTGCCGCCCCGCCGAAATTACCGTCGATCTGGAAAGGAGGATGTGCATCGAACAGGTTAGGATACGAACCTCCGCCGTTGTTGCCTCCGCCTGTCGCTGATGCCTGCGATTGCCCCTGCGGACGCAGCAGCATCTGCACCATCTTCCATGTGTGATTGCCATCACGGAAACGGGCCCAGAAATTTATTTTCCAGGCAAGACTCCAGCCTGTCCCTTCATCGCCACGTGCTATCAGCGATTTCTTTGCAGCCTCCATAAGGTCAGGAGTCTCCTTCCAGTTGATCTCCTTTCCCGGATGTACACCCCACAGGTGTGAGACATGCCTGTGCTTATTGTTCTGATCATCTTTGTCTTCAAGCCATTCCTGCAACTGTCCGAATTTGCCAACCTGATAAGGGGCGATCTTCGTGAGAAGCATCCCCAGCGTATCAGCAAACTCCTTGTCGCGGTTAAGGATAGCCGATGCTTCTATGCAGGCTTTAAAGAGACTCTTTATTATCTGGTGATCCATGGTAGGCCCTGCGACAAGCCCTCCGTTCTCTGGTGAATTTGAGGGAGTTGAAATGAGCCAGCGCCGCTGAGGATCCTCAACAAGAAAATCGACATAAAACATTGCTGCTCCCTTCATTGCCGGCCATGCCCTCTCTGCCAGAAACTTCCTGTCGCGGCTGTAGAGAAAATGTTCCCAGTAATGGTGTGCCAGCCATCCGCTGCCTGTCACCCAGATACCATGGTTCGAAGCATTAATGGGGGCTGCTCCCCGCCATATATCAGTATTATGATGAAGAACCCAGCCTCGCGCAGCATAGTGTTCCCTGGCCACCCTCACCCCCGAAGGTATCACTTCCTCCAGCATCCTGAACAGCGGCTCATGACACTCTGCAATGTTCAGAGGCTCCACGGGCCAGTAGTTCATTTCAGTGTTGATATTTACCGTGTACTTGCTGTCCCACGAAGGCTTCAGCTTATCGTTCCATATCCCCTGAAGGTTTGCCGGGTATGTACCCTCACGGCTCGACGAAAGCATCAGGTAACGCCCATACTGAACATAAAGCGCCGCCAGTGAATTGTCCATTTCCTCCAGCACACCCCTGATGCGGGCATCAGTAGGTAATGGTTCTTTCTTTATCGAACCAAGACTTATGGCAAACCGGTTAAAATATTTCTGATAATCAGCAACATGTGCCGTTCTCAGTTTCTTATAGGTTGTCTTGCCGAGGTCGGAAAGATATTTTGAACATATCGAATCAGGATTTCCGGAAACATCTTTAGGATTGACAAAGCTCGTGGCTGCAGAGAGAAATATCGTGGTTTCGTCTGCTTTCCCGACATGGATCCTGTTTTCAGCGGCAGATACTTCGCCTCCCCTGGTCACGATCTTTACCATAGCTGTTCCCTCAAGCACGCCATCGGCAACTTTTACATTCATGGTTATATACCCGTCGCTGGTAGCTATTACAGAAGTTTTCGCGTGAGGCGATGTAAGCAGAATATCAAATGTAAGTGCATTCTTTTTATCGGATACCAGGTTTACTGCAATCACATTCCCGGGATAGCTTGCAATATATTCTCTTGTAAAAGTCGTATCCCCCAGTTTATAGCTTGTCTTACTGACTGCTGTCGAGATATCCAGTTCCCTCTTATAATTCTCAACCTTAAGATGTCCGGGAAAGCTGATCCACATGTCGCCGAAAGGCTGGTATTTCTGCTGTCGTACAGGTACACTCATGAATTCCTTAAATGCCAGATCTTCTGCTTCTTTCTGTTTACCCTGCCAGAGAAGCTCTCTTATCTCACCCAGGTACTTATATGCTCCCTGGTGTGCATAATCATGTGGTTCTCCTGCCCAGAGGGTCTCTTCATTGAATTGTATATGATCGACAGCAGGGGCTCCAAAGATCATTGCACCAAGCCTGCCGTTACCGATAGGCAGAGCTTCTTCCCACACAGCTGCAGGTTTCCTGTACCAGAGTGTCAGGTCGTTTTCAGATTGTGAATAACAGTCGGTCATGCATAATATCAGTAAGGCTGCCGATAATAAAACGCTACGTTTCATCGCTGATGTGTTAATTGAACACTAATATACTAACTAATTGCATGCAGGGTAAAGTTTTTGATAATAGATGCATCAATCTGCATTTACATCTGTCTTTATTCTGGAAAACGAGTACAAACTAATAAGGAATGAGATGAAAAGTTTTAGGTATCTGACACTGGTGATTCTGGGCATAGCGATAACTTCATGTATCGACGGCCAGCCCAGGAAGACCGTCTACGGCGACAAAAACGTAGTAAAAAAGGAGAGGAACACGGGGGCATTTAATGGTGTAAGTACAAGCACAGCCATCGATGTGGTCCTTTCACAGGGCGATGGAATAAAAGTTGAACTTGAAGCCGACGAAAACCTGCATGAATATATTAAAACAGAGGTTGAGGGTGGTGTTCTTCGTATCTATACTTCAAATGTAAATATCAGGGAGGCAGCCATGAAAAGAGTCCATGTAACAATGAAGGAGATAGATTATATAGGAACCTCGAGTGCAGGCGATGTATTTGGCCAGACACCTGTTAAGGCAGACAGGCTTAAGCTTTCTGCCAGCAGTGCAGGCGACATCAAGCTGGAGGTCTATGCCAGAGAGCTGGATCTCAATGCAAGCAGTTCTGGTAATATTACTCTTTCCGGAGAAGCAGATATTTTGGATGCCGACCTCAGCAGCGCCGGCGACCTGAATGCCTTCAACTTAAAGATTAAAGAAGCTGATGTTTCTGTCTCCAGCGCCGGAGATGCCGATATATGGGTAACCGAAAAACTCAGGGCCAACGCTTCGAGCGCAGGAGATGTGAACTACAAGGGCGATCCGAAATATGTCGATGCACACTCCTCGAGCGCCGGTGGAGTTCATAAAAAGTAGCTTCTATTCAAATATATATTTCCACATTATTGTAAGCCGTCAGGAGAACTCCCTGACGGTTTTTTTCTATTTTTGTAATAATTAATGTGCCGAAATAATCTCAACCATGAAAGAAAATATAACTGTCAGCCTTAAGAATGCAGGAGCATTTATCTCAAATGAAGAGGTCATCGCACTGGCACAACAGTCGGTAAGGCATCTCGAATCACTGAATGCAGGCACCGGCGCCGGAAATGACTTCCTGGGTTGGCTGTCACTTCATGAAGATATCATCAGCCAGCTCGACAGGATTGAGAAGACAGCAAAGCATCTGCGGTCGGTATCAGATACAACGGTTGTAATAGGTATCGGAGGATCATACCTCGGTGCAAAAGCGGTGACAGAGGCTCTTTCACATACCTTCGCGGCTCTGCGGAAAGAAAAACATCACGACATACTTTTTGCAGGCCAGAACATCTGTGAAGATTATATGGCTGATCTGCTGGAGATACTTGAAGGAAGAAACTATTCCATCATTGTCATTTCAAAGTCAGGGACAACAACTGAACCGGCAATAGCTTTCAGGATTCTCAAGGATCATCTCGAAAATAAAGTGGGAAAGGCACAGGCTGCCGACAGGATTATAGCGATAACCGACAATAGCAAAGGGGCGCTCAAGACACTTGCCGGTCTCAACGGCTATGACACCTTTGTGATCCCCGACAATATAGGAGGCCGCTATTCGGTGCTCACTCCTGTAGGACTCCTTCCGGTGGCTGTGGCAGGGATCGACATAAAAGCACTGGTAAACGGCGCACAGTCAATGGCCGATAACACCCGTAAAAACAAGAATGCCGCAACAAACCCGTCACTAATGTATGCGTCAGCACGTAATCTCCTCCTTCAGACAGGCCGGTCAATAGAGATACTGGTTGGATTCACACCCAGGATGCACTATTTCTCGGAATGGTGGAAGCAGCTTTATGGCGAAAGCGAAGGAAAAGACGGAAAAGGGATTTTCCCGGCATCGGTCGATTTCACTACCGACCTGCATTCGCTCGGACAATACATCCAGGAAGGACAAAGGATCCTCTTTGAGACGATTATTTCGGTCAGAACGCCCAGAAGGAAAATAACAATACCTTCTGAAAAAGAAGATGCAGATCAGCTGAACTACCTTGCAGGAAAAAGACTCTCGGAAGTAAACCTGAGCGCCGAAACAGGAACCATACTGGCTCATAATGACGGTAATGTACCGGTTATCAGAATAGAAGTCCCCGAGCTCGATGAATTTTACATGGGACAGTTGATTTATTTCTTTGAGCTGGCCTGTGCTGTGAGCGGGTATATACTCGATGTAAACCCATTCGACCAGCCAGGCGTTGAAGCTTACAAGAAAAACATGTTCGCCCTCCTCAACAAACCGGGCTTTGAGGAAGCAGGTAAAAAACTGAAAGAAAAACTGAAATAATTTTTCCCGCAGATTCCGCTGATGATCGCTGATGATTAATCTGCGTAAATCTGCGAGATCAGCAGAAAAATATAATCAACCAATATTTTTTGTTAAAACAGATTTATTATGAAAATAGAGCTTAAGAAAGATTTCACCTGGTCGCTTGTTGTTCCGACAAGCATGGGAGTGCGTATCACCCCGGTAAATGGTCAGCCTGTACATTGCAGCAACATGTTCATGATGCATGTTTCGAGCGCTGAATCGAATGTTGCAAGTGTTTCATCCTTCCTGGGGCTCCCCGTGAAAGTGCTTACCACATTTGTCAAGGATAGTCCTATTGCAAGAATGATAAAGGATAACCTGGCAGGGCGTCACATGGCATATGAGGGTGTTGAGGTGGAACAGGGAGGCCCCTGGGGCTACCGCCACCAGTTTAATATCGCCGATGCGGGCTATGGTTCACGAGGACCGAGGGTTCAGAACGACCGTGCGGGTGAAGTGGGAAGAACACTGAATGTCAAGGATTTCGACCTGCAGAGACTCTTCGGCGCAGAGGGTGTTCAGATTCTTCATCTGTCAGGGCTCATAGCCGCACTCTCACCCGAAACAAGCAACTTCTGTCTTGAGCTGGCGAGGGCTGCAAAGAAACACGGAACAAGGATCTCCTTTGACCTTAATTACAGGGCTACTTTCTGGAAAAACCGCGAAAAAGAGCTATCTGCAGCATTTGCCGAAATAGCATCACTGTCCGACATACTTGTCGGAAATGAAGAAGATTTCCAGCTTTGCCTGGGAATAAAAGGACCTGAAGAAGGCGGAAAAGATCTTGCTGCAAAAATTGAGAGCTTCAAGGAGATGATAACCAGGGTGAAGAAGAGCTTCCCCAATGCATCGGTATTTGGTACAACATTACGCCAGGTGATCAGCACGAATGAACACCTTTGGGGCGCCATCATGCTCGAAGGCAACAACTGGCATGTTGTAGAGCCTCGCGAAATTCATGTTCTTGACCGTATCGGTGGCGGCGACGGATTTGTCGGCGGAATGCTATATGCCATACTTAAAGGCTGGGAGCCTGAGAAATGGATCCAGTTCGGGTGGGCCACAGGCGCTCTTGCCACGACTGTTGTTACCGACTATGGTGAACCTGCCGACGAGGAACAGGTATGGAGCATCTGGAAAGGTAACGCCAGAGTAAGGAGATAATTTTTCCCGCAGATTACGCTGATTCACGCTGATAAAATAATTTCTAAAATCTGTTCTGCGAGAATCTGCGTAATCTGCGGGAAAAAAAGTTTTACTTCTTCCCTTTTAATCTGAATTTCTTAACGAAATCATCAATAACCTGCGAGAGGTTCGGATCACCTATTTCCTGAAGGTCATAATATACCCTGGTGTTAGGTTTCTTAATTTTTATGATCCTGTTCAGGTCGATGGGAGTAGCTATTATCACACTGTCGCACTTTGTATTATTAATCGTTTTCTCGAGGTCGCGGAGCTGTTCATCGCCATAGCCCATTGCAGGAAGAAGTGTGCCAATATTTGGATAAAGCCTGAATGTTTCAGAAAGTTTTCCGACAGTATAAGGCCTCGGATCGACAAGCTCTGCTGCACCGAATTTGCGTGCGGCAATGACTCCGGCGCCAAGCTTCATCTCTCCATGTGTAAGCGTCGGACCATCTTCAACGACAAGAACTTTCTTTCCTTTAATAAGCGAAGGATCGTCTACTTTTATAGGTGAAGCACCGTCAACAACAATGGCTTTGGGATTTACTTTTTCGATACTTTCCCTTACAATCTGGATTGCTTCAGGTGATGAACTGTCCATCTTATTAATAACCACCACATCGGCAATTCTCAGTGTAACTTCTCCCGGATAGTACTTTAGTTCATGCCCGGCCCTGTGCGGATCGGTGACGGTTATCATCAGGTCGGGTTTGTAAAAAGGGAAGTCGTTATTTCCGCCATCCCAGATTACCACATCGCAACCTGCAGGGTCTTTTTCTGCTTTCCGGAGAATTGCTTCATAGTCGACGCCTGCATAAATAACGTTACCGCGTACCACATGTGGTTCATATTCTTCCATCTCTTCAACGGTACATTTATGCTTTTCAAGGTCTTTGACCACAGCAAACCTCTGAACCTTCTGTGCGTTAAGGTCGCCATAGGGCATAGGGTGGCGCACTGCAACAACCTTCAGTCCTTTTTCCATCAGCAGCTCGATTATCCTTCTTGATGTCTGGCTTTTTCCGCAGCCTGTCCTGATAGCGCCTACAGCAATAACAGGTTTTGTGCTCCTGATCATTGTGTCGGCAGGTCCGAGGAGAACAAAGTTTGCACCTGCGGCATTGACAATTGCACTCATTTCCATTACCTTATGGTAGGTCACATCGCTGTAGGAGAATACACAATCATCTACCTTAAATTTCGTTATTATTCCGGGAAGATCCTTTTCGGGGAAGATGGGAATACCCTTCGGATACAGCTTCCCGGCCAGTTCCTTCGGATACTTTCGCCCGTCTATGTCGGGGATCTGTGCTGCAGTGAATGCAACAACATTATAATTCTCATTGTCCCTGTAACAGGTATTGAAATTATGAAAATCCCTGCCGGCAGCACCAATAATAACGACATTTTTTCTGTTCATAATACCTCCTTGTTATAATTAATTATTGCAGTGTAGAAAAATCATTTTAAAATGAACTAACAAATGTATAATTTGCATACCTGAATTCCGCGTGTTTAAAGGTATTTTTTAATCCTATGAACGTTCTGGCCCATATATATCTTTCAGGTGATTCTGATAAGATCATCATAGGTAATTACATAGGCGACTATGTGAAAGGGCGGGACTATCTGAACTATCCTGACCTTATTCGCAAAGGCATTATCCTGCACCGGCATATTGATGGCTTCACCGACAGGCATCCTGTGGTACACCGCAGCAAGATCTTCTTCTCAAAAAAATACCATAAATATTCAGGGGTCATCACCGACATAATATATGATCATTTTCTAACTAAAGAGTGGAACATGTTCTCGCGGAGGCCGCTGGAAAGTGTAACCTACAATTTCTACAGGGCCCTGGTAAATAACTACGAGATCCTTCCCCCTCAGGTAAAGGAGATGATGCCTTTCTTCATCATCAACAACTGGATAGAATCATACCAGACACTGGGAGGCATTCGCCAGGTATTGAAGACATTAAGCAAAAAAACCACACTGCCTAACGAGACACGCTTTGCAATGAAGGCCCTGAAAAAGAACTTCACTCCCCTTCAGGAAGACTTTATGGAGTTCTTTCCGCAGCTTATCGATTATGTTGAAAAGGACTTCGGGATAGAGATATCGCACAGGATCACAATCCCTTTCTGATCATATAAGGTACTCTGACCGGCTGGCGTCGAGCCTGAGAAATATAAATAGAAGTATCGTAAAACCCCACAGGGAACTTCCCCCATAGCTGAAAAATGGCAGAGGGATGCCTATTACAGGCACCAGGCCGATAGCCATACCTATATTAATAAAGAAATGTGTGAAGAGTATGGCTGCCACACCATACCCGTAAACCCTCGAGAACATTGATCGCTGTCTTTCAGCAAGCATAATAAGTCTAAGAAGCAGAAAAATATATAAGCCTACAACCGTCATCGATCCCAGGAAACCCCACTCTTCTCCCACGGTACAGAAAATGAAATCGGTACTCTGCTCCGGGACAAACTTAAACTTTGTCTGGGTGCCCTGCAGATAACCTTTTCCTGCAAAGCCGCCTGATCCGATAGAAATTATCGATTGATTTACATTATATCCCTTACCGTGAGGATCCGATTTAAAGCCCAGCATGATCTCCACTCTTTCACGCTGGTGTGGTTTAAGAACATTGTTGAATGCAAAATCGACAAGGTTCACAAATAATAAACTGCCCAGCAGGAAAAGAAAAACAACCAGGAAGGCGATGGCCTTTTTTACATATATATAATATGCAAATGCAATTCCCGATACGATAACGGCTGCCAACAGGATAAACTCTTTTCCCATCGACCTGAAAACAAAATGATCGAGAACATATAGCAGGCTGCCGATGACAATTAAGATCCCCAGTCCTGTTAGCCATACTTTCATGTTACGGATCGTAAACCACGACAGGAGAATTCCAATTACCACAAGCCCTGCCTGAAGGTACAGGTTGTCGATGAGCAATGTCAGAAAGAAAAGGATCAGCATCAGCAGTCCGGAAATGAAGATATAAGGGCTCATCCCCTCCCTGAAAAGGACCAGGAAAAAAGCAAAGAAAATTATTGAAGATCCCATATCGGGCTGCAGAGCAATAAGGAGAGCCGGAAACATTATAATACCTACGGCAGGAAGAATAACTTTCAGCTTTGTGAGCTCCTGCCTCCTGTTGGTAAGGTATCCTGCCAGCGCCAGGGCAGTACCGAATTTGGCAAACTCTGAAGGCTGAAGGCTGACACCCCCGAATTCAAACCACGACCGGGCTCCATTGATCTCTTTCCCGAACACAAGAACTGCCAGGAGTAGCAGCATAAGTCCCGCATAAATGAAATAAGCAAAAAAGAGGTAAAACCGGCTGTCGACGATTACAACAAAAACGGCCAGTACAAATGTGGCAAGTATCCATATAAACTGTTTTCCGTACCTCTGTGACAGGTCAAGGATCTCCTTATGCTCTTCGTTATAAACAGCTGCATATATGTTAAACCAGCCCATGATAACCATGAACAGGAAGAGAAGAATGGATATCTTATCGATATCGCGCCATATGTCAACGTTCCGTCTCATTTTCCGGTATCGAATCAACAAGGTTCAGGTTAAGCATTCTCTGTTCCATCCATTTCCTGTTTTCTGCAATCGTTCTGTTAAGATATTTTTCTATCATCAGGCTTGCCACTGGAGCAGCATAGGTAGCTCCGAATCCGGCATTCTCGACATAGGCTGCAATGGCAATTTTCGGATCATCTTTAGGTGCAAATGCAATGAACACCGAATGATCCTCACCAAAAGAATTCTCTGCTGTTCCTGTCTTGCCACAGATAATAATGTCGCTCATAGCTACGCTTCGTGCAGTGCCCCCGGGGCCTCCGTTCACAGCAGCCTCCATGCCGAGGATAACTGCCTCAAAATTTACGGAGTCGATGCTGATCAGATGCTTTTGCAGATACTTCTGATCTATGGTTTTGCCGTCACCAATGGATCTTACAATATGGGGAGTGAAGTAATATCCCCTGTTTGCTATTGCGGCTGTCATATTTGCCATCTGCAGTGGTGTGGTGCCAAGTTCTCCCTGGCCTATTGCCATGGATATAACCGTAAGCGCTTTCCAGCGTCCTTTACCGTGCCAGCTGTCGAAATAGGAAGATGATTTCACTATTCCGTTCAGCTCGTTAGGAAATTCTGACCCCAGCTTTTTACCAAATCCAAATTCATCGAGATATCTTTTCCAATTATCATAAGCTTCTGCCACAGAGCTGTAGCGCGGGTTTTCAAGTATCCGCCTGTAAGCGTTACAAAAATATGAGTTACACGAGTTTGCCACTGCCTCGGCAAGGTTAAGAGGTGAGCTGTGTGAATGGCATCCCACTGTCAGGGAGCCTGCATGATACCCATTGCTGCAGCCGAACTCGGTTGAGGGAACAATAACTTTTTCCTGAAGGGCAATCAGCCCGTTTATCGGCTTGAATGTCGACCCGGGAGGGTACGACGCCATAAAAGCCCTGTTAAATAGAGGTCTCATTATAGTATCGGACTGCAGCCTGGCGAAGTTTTCTGAACGAACTCTTCCAACAAGGAGTGAAGGATCATAATCGGGAGCAGAGACAAGGGTAAGGATCTCCCCTGTTTTCGGCTCTATGGCAACGATACTTCCTGTTTTGTTTCTCATCAGCATCTCTCCGTACTCCTGGAGATCATAGTCGACCGATGAAATAATATCGGATCCCTGCACCGCAACGGTATCCATCTCACCGTCGGCATATGAACCTTTCACCCTGCTGAAGACGTCGACAAGGTATATCTTAACACCTCTCCTTCCACGGAGCTCTTTCTCGTAGGCTTCCTCAATACCCAGTTTTCCTATGTAGTCTCCCATCTTATAATAGGGATCCTTTTTGATGAGAGCCTCATCAACCTCACTTATATAACCCAGAAGATGTGCTCCCACGGGCCTGGAATACTGGCGTAATGTTCTTGGCTGTACATAAAATCCCGGGTAAGTAAAGATCTTTTCCTGGAAACTGGCATAAGTCTCTGCCGAAAGCTGTTTGAGGAATATCGATGGAGACTTCCGGTTATAGCTCTTTGCTGCTTTCAGCCTTTCATTAAAATATTCTAAGGTTATTCCCAGCTCCCGGCAAAACTGGAGTGTATCCATTCTTCCTGTCTGTGCCGGGATCACCATCAGGTCATATGCAGCCTGGTTAGAGACTATCAGCTGCCCGTTCCTGTCATAAATCAGTCCCCTCGCAGGGTACTGGGTTACATACCTGAGTACATTACTGTCGGCCGAGAGCCTGTATGATTCTTCAATGACCTGAATAATAAAAAGCCTTATGATCAGGGCCAGTGAGGCCACCACAATGATGACAATTATTATCAGCCGCCGGTTTTTATAGGCATCTTTCATGTGTTTCTTCTATTTACCTTTTCTTATATACTCCAGAAGAATAATGAACGCCACGGTAAACAGAGAGCTGAGTATTACCCTGAGCAAGGTGCTGAAGAAATCGGTAAGCCTGAAGACTTCAAGATAAAACAGGGTCAGATGATGAACGATAACAATAAGCGATGAATAAATAAGGAACCACTTGAGGCCATAAACCATCATTGATGGATCGGTTCCGGGTTCATAGCCGTCGCGAGGGGATATTATCCTCAATGTATAAGGTCTGATAAATCCCGCCATAACTGTTGCTGAGGTGTGCATTCCCGGCGTCCCGGAGAAAAGGTCCATCGTCAGGCCGGTGAAAAAAGAGAGAATAAGCAGCAGCCATGATGGTATCTCTGCAGGAAGAAGGAGGATGAACATTATATATATGTACGGATTCACATACCCGCTGAACTTAATGTTGTTGAAGAGCAGCACCTGGAGCAGGAACAGCAGGATAAAGATAAGACCGTATCGTAATATCCTGTTAATCATTGGAACTGGTTTTCAAGTTCTTGCTGTTCTTCTTTCCTGAGGTTGCCAAT
>JAKLFN010000319.1 GCA_022711195.1 Bacteroidota bacterium | reverse complement strand
CCACTTCATGGGGTGATAGATATCAGGGGCCCAGGAACGTGCAGGCGCTGTTCCCAGCCACAGGTCCCAGTTGAGGGTGGAAGGTGCGTCCTGTGTTCCGGAGGGTCGCGGGCCAGGCAAGCGATAATTTTCAACCGCACCGGGCCTGTTGGAGCAGAGATATACATTCCTGACCTTCCCGATCACTCCCTCCCTGATCAGCTGAACGGCCGATCTGTCGCATGGTCTCGATGCCACCTGGGTACCAAGCTGGGTTATAACACCATATTTCACTGCAGCTTCAGTGAGCTTGCGTACTTCAGCAATGTCGTGGCACATCGGTTTCTGGCAATATACATGCTTACGCTTTTTAATGGCACTATAGGCAATTATAAAATGATTATGGTCGGGTACCGTAACATTCACTGAGTCAATATTACCGGCTTCTTTGTCGAGCAGTTCGCGCCAGTCGTTATAAGTGCGTGCATTTGGCAGAGCCTGCGAGGCCTTCTTCAGATTCTCCGTATCGACATCGCAGATAGCTACTATCTCTACATTAGGGTCTTCCCTGAACTTATTCAGATCCTGCCATCCCATACCCCCAACACCTATGCAGGCATGGTTCAGCTTCCCGTTAGGCGAGGGCTTGTTCCTGGAACAACTGAGTATTAAGGGTACACCGATTGCAGCGACCGTTGTTGTTTGAATGAATTTGCGACGCGAAAAAGAAGTGGCAGAACTTTTCATAAAAAGCATTATTGAAGTCTATCAAAGTTAAGTATTTAAGACTAAAGATTGACGAACGAAGTGAGGAAATTCCGTGGAGCGGAACCAAAGACGAAAGACGGAAGACCAAAGATGAAATGCAGTACAATTTAAGTTCCCTCCTGGGAGCTACCCTTTATACACAAATATTATATGGTACTGATATTCAGGAGATTCCTCGGCTTCGCTCGGAATGACAGGTTGCTTGAGGGTATAATAGGAAAGAGGCGGCGCGTTTTGCTCAATATTCAATTCAAGAGAAAGAATACTGTAAAACGCGCCGCCTCTTTCCCATTTTAACAATAAACCTCCTGTCATTCCGAGCGATGCCGACGCAGGAGGCAAAGTGAGGAATCTCCAGGACTTTATACGGAATTCATTATGAGTCCCTTGCAGATGAGTTTGTCTTGAAATGAATCCGGCGCAGGAGGCGTAATTAGGGATCTCACCTTCATAAAATGAATATTTCAAAAGATGTGGATAAAGGATAGTCCCTGGAGGGGGAGGGATGGGTGGGATGAAAAGGTCAAAGATTAGTTAGGATTGAATATAAGGAGGGAGCAGGATCAATTAAGAAAAATACAGAAATATTTTTATTATTTTTACTCCGGCAACAAACTGTTAATACATTAAAATAACTTACTTATGAAAAAATATTTACTCCTTTCATTATTATCATTTCTTTATATCGGCATTGTCGCGCAGGTTCCACAAGGGATTAATTATCAGGCTGTTGCTATCAACAGTTCGGGTTTGCCAATAAGTAATGCCACTATCCAGGTAAATGCAATAATACTCTCCGACCCGGATGCCCAGGTAGTTATATGGGATGAACTACACTCATCAGTAACAACAAATCCCAGCGGTGTTATCAATGTTGTAATTGGTACCGGTACAAAACAGGGAGGCTCTGCTGCTTCATTCAATAAAATTGACTGGAATGTTGATCCTTTATACCTGAAGATCCGGGTATATTACCAGGGTGCCTGGAAAGAGATGGGAACCGCTAAGCTCTGGACAGTGCCTCATGCAATGAGCGCTGGCACGATCAGCGGTCCGCTGACAAAGCTAATCATAGCAGGAGATACAGAATCAAATGAAGAGGCGCTTTTTGAGGTTAAGAATAAAAGCGGTCAGACTGTTTTTGCAGTTTATAATGAGGGCGTACGGATATATGTCGACGATGGGGCAAAAAGCCCGAAGGGAGGATTTGCAGTCGGAGGCTTCGGAACCGACAAGGCTCCTTCACAGAATTTGCTGTTTGTCAGCAGCGACAGCATAAGGGCATATATTGATTCGAACAGCGGAAAAGCAACAAAAGGCGGTTTTGCTGTTGGTGGTTTTGGCACCGATAAATCGGGCTCACAGGATTTGCTGAGAGTAACCGGCGACAGTACAAGGATATATGTAAATGATTCTGACACCAAAGGCGTTAAGGGAGGTTTTGCAATAGGAGGATTCGATGCTTCAAAAGGTCTGGCCGATAATTATGTGGTCATAAACTCCGACAGTACCAGGTTTTATCTTCATGAAAAAGCAAAAGGAAGCTCCTCTACATTTAATATTGTAGGTATCAATGCAGATAATACAAGAAGGCTTCTCATGACAGCTAACAAAGACACCGTTGATATAGGCGCTGTACTTAATGTTCAGAATAACCTGAACGTAACCGGAAATATCGGCTATACCGGCGATGTCAGCATGATCGTTCCTTCGGTTTATATCATGGAGCCTTCGAATATCACTGAAACCGGACTCATGATAATGACAGAGGTGATGGGCGACGGAGGATCACCTATACTCGAAAGGGGAGTCGTCTGGAGCATTCTTCCGAAGCCAACGGTAGCACTGCCAACCAGGACTTCTGAAGGAACGGCTCAGGGGATGCTTATGAGCAGTATAACAGGACTTACACCAGGAACTACATATTATGTAAGAGCCTATGCAA